>NZ_JBFTIZ010000240.1:0-6450 GCF_056395165.1 Pedobacter sp. 10L46_2 | reverse complement strand
GCGTAAGGTAAATAAAGTATACCACGCTGTTGTTGATGGGCAGTTTACTTTTAAAGACTTGTTCATAGACCTTCCTATTCTAAATGATGGAAATAAGAGTGTAACTATAGACCGTAAGGAAGGTAAACGTGCAGAAACGTATTTTAATTCCATTAAAAACTACAGACATTATACTCTGGTAGAGTGTAAACCAATAACTGGTAGGATGCATCAGATTCGGATACATTTAGCTACCCAGCGTGCTGCAATTGTTGGAGATCATATGTATAAGGGTAAACCGGTATACCTATCGGCCATGAAAAAAGGATACCGCATTGCAAAGGATGATGAGGAACAACCCATCATGAAACGTTTTGCTTTACATGCCCGCCATTTGGTATTTAAAGGCCTTGATGATAAGGATATTGTAATCGACGCACCCTATCCAAAAGATTTTGCTACATTAATTAAATTGCTGGATAAATTTGACGCTTAAAAGGTAAATTATGTATATACGGCTGGTGAATTATATAGATTCGATTAACCATTACCGGAAAACTAAAATTTCTAACCGTAATTTCCTGGTTATTGCTGCACTGATTGTTGGCATTCTGGCCGGTCTTGCTGCCGCACTTCTAAAAACCTTAACTCACCATATAGAAGATTTTCTGCAGACGGGTTTTCACTGGCAGTACAAGTATTATCTGTATTTCTTTTTTCCTTTTATAGGGATACTTCTTTCGGTAATGTATGTGCGAAGGTTCATCAGAAAAGGAAAATTTGAAACCGGGCTAACACCTCTTTTGTATACAATTTCGAAAAAATCCAGTAAAGTAGAACCTCATAATATCTATTCGCAAATTATTACAGCAGCATTAACTGTTGGTTTTGGGGGTTCTACGGGTTTGGAAGCTCCAATTGTGACCAGTGGAGGGGGTATTGGTTCTATTGTAGGCAGATTTTTAGGTTTATCATACCGTGAAACCACAATGTTGCTGGCGTGTGGTGCAGCAGCCGGAATATCTGCTGCATTTAATAGTCCAATTGCGGGTATTGTATTTGCCATAGAAATACTGCTTCCAGAGTTTACAATCCCTGCTTTTATACCTTTATTGCTTGCTTCGGCCACTGCTGCGGTAGTAGCAAGGTTCTTTTTTAACGAACAGCTTTTCTTTCTGGTTACAGAAGGATGGAAGATGAATGCACTTGTATATTATGTATTGCTTGCGGTTTTAATTGGTCTTTTCTCTATCTATTTTGCCAAAGCAAATTCGGTTATTAAGTCCTTCTTTTACAAGATTAATCATCCATATAAACGTGTAGTTGTTGGCGGTTTGATGCTAGGTATAATGGTTTTCCTGTTTCCAACATTATATGGGGAGGGTTATATTACCATTAAAAATTTGCTTGGCGGAAATTATACCAATGTAATGACCAACAGTATATTTTCAGAATATAGTAATTTGCCATGGCTGGTTATCCTTTTTACAGCAATAACTATTTTTGCTAAATCTTGCGCTACCCTTATTACTTTAGGTGCCGGTGGGAATGGGGGTATTTTTGCGCCGAGCTTGGTTATTGGTGGTTTAATTGGTTTTGTGGTTGCATTTTCTGCAAATACTCTGGGAATAGCAAACCTGAATGTTGCCAATTTCATTGTGGCGGGCATGGCGGCTTCATTAAGCGCTATTATGCATGCACCGCTTACAGGGATATTTTTGATTGCCGAGATTACCGGTGGTTATGTTTTAATGGTTCCGTTGATGATTACATCCGCAATCTCTTATTTGATCAATCGCAGTGCAAATAAATACTCTATCTATACCAAGCCTTTGGCAGAGAAAGGGGAACTGTTGTCGCATGAAGACAAAGACACTACCGTTCTTAATATGATGAAACTTAAATATCTTGTAGAACGAGATTACCTTGTTTTAAATGAAGATGATTTGGTCTCAGTAAGAATGCCTGAAATTCTACTTTCTAAAAGAAATTTGTTTCCGGTTGTAAGTGCAGACAGGAGCTTTAAGGGTTTGGTGTTTGTTGAAGATGTTTTGAAGAGGAATGTTGCCGATGAAGATAACCTTTCTGTAAATGATCTGATGCAGGCTGCTCCAGATATTGTACTGGTTACGGATTCACTAAAGAAGGTACTGGGGAAAATGGAAAAGGAAAATGCATGGCTATTACCTGTATTGGATGAAAGTGGAGCTTACCTTGGGTTTGTATCCAAAACGGCAATTTTTAATAAGTACAGGGCTTTGCTAAGCAGGCAAGCTGATTATATGGAATAAAAAAAAGCTCCTGATCAGGAGCTTTTTTTTATTCTGCGGATCTTTTTAATCCGAATTTCTCGATCTTACTATATAAGTGACTGCGTTGGATATCTATATCATCGGCAGTTTTAGATACATTCCAGTTGTTCTTTTCCAATTTAAACTTGATGAATTCTTTTTCAGCATAGTCTTTGTAATCCTGAAAGTTGTTGAATTTATCATAAGCCAAGGCTGGAGAAGGAGCTGTATGGGCAGATCCATTGGGAGTCCCACCTGCTGCACCTATATTCGTTCCTCCACTAGGATTTGCAAATACAGTTACATCATGATCTGTAATGGTTTTATCGCTTAAAATAATCAGACGTTCGATCATGTTGTGTAATTCCCTAACATTACCTGTCCACGGCAGACTTTGTAATGCTGTCATGGCGCTATCGCTGATCTTTTTAACAGGCATGCCATATTCTTTACAAATTTCTTCAAGGAAGCTTTGCGCGATCTCCGGGATATCATCGATGCGCTCACTTAGATGTGGAACATGGATGTTTATAACGTTTAGGCGGTGGTATAAGTCCATGCGGAAATTGCCATCTTCGATTTCTTTTAAAAGATTTTTATTGGTAGCTGCCAGTACACGCACATTCACTTCAAGTTCTTTTTCGCCACCTACACGAGTGATTTTGTGTTCCTGTAATGCGCGTAAAACTTTTGCCTGAGCCGAAAGGCTCATGTCGCCAATTTCATCTAAAAACAGCGTTCCCCCATTGGCAAGTTCAAATTTACCTATACGCTGTTTTACAGCAGAGGTAAATGAACCTTTTTCGTGGCCAAATAATTCACTCTCTATCAGTTCGGATGGAATAGCTGCGCAGTTAACCTCGATAAGAGGGCTGTCGGCACGATTCGATTTTTCGTGTAACCAACGTGCAACCAATTCTTTACCACTACCATTCGCTCCGGTTATTAATACCCTGGCTTCTGTAGGGGCAACACGCTCTATAGTTTCTTTAATTTTGTTTATATTCTCTGAACTACCTAGAATATCTCTTGTTTTGCTAACTTTTCTTTTTAATACTTTGGTTTCAGTAACTAAAGTACCTCTGTCCAGTGCATTTCTAACTGTAATCAGTAGCCTGTTTAAATCCGGTGGTTTTGAAATGAAATCAAATGCACCTTTTTTACTGGCTTCTATTGCGGTTTCGACCGTTCCATGTCCTGAAATCATAATGAATGGAAGGTCCGGGCTATATGCAAGTGCTTGTTCCAACACCTCCATTCCATCCATTTTATTCATCTTGATATCACATAGGACAAGGTCGTATTTCTTCTTTTTGATGAGCTCTAATCCATCTACACCATTGTCAATATCCTCAACTTCATAGTTCTCGTATTCTAAGATTTCACGTAAAGTACTTCTTATCGCTCTCTCATCATCAATTATTAACAATTTTGCCATAGGGTATGCTAAATCTTCTTATTATCCAGTGCTAATATATTATTTTTCAGTTTAATAATGTGTTTTTTTAAAGTTATGAAACTGATATATCATTTAAAAAACAAAATGCAAGCCTGTAAGCCGGGTTCTGTAACCTGATTGCTCAGGTTTTCTATCATTAATCCAGTATAAATGTTGCCATTTATCTCTAACGACCTACCCACTAACATCGGACGAGCAGCCCTACATGCGTTAGCCTATTTGGTCTTTCAACTCCCGGGGTTTACCAGTTCTCCGATCACCCGGAAAAATCGTGAGCTCTTACCTCACGTTTTCAACCTTACCTGTGCTTAAAAGCCATCGGCGGTATGCTTTCTGCGGCACTTTCCATAATTCGGGTGTTCATCCCCAAACCTCTTCCCGTTAGGAAGCGAGATGCTCTGTGTTGCCCGGACTTTCCTCTCCGATATAATCGCAGCGATAGAACGGCTTGCATTTGCGGCAAAGATACAAAATAAGGAATGTATAAATTAAGGTTGTTTACTTTGTCACGTAAATCTTTTTACTGTTTCCTTTGATCGATTTTATTTTGCCAAATAACCTTTTTGCATCAAAAGAATTAAAATAGGTGATTTTTACATTCCCTATTGATTTAACCTTTTCAGCGGGATCGTTAATGTCAAAGGCATTGTTGTATTTAATCTGAATGGCACCAATGGATTTAATTGTTCCAGATTTATCGTGGACATCAAAAGCGTTATTGTATTTAATTTGAATGTTACCGATGGATTTTATTTTTCCTCTGGGATCATGAATATCAAAATTATCATTATAATCAATTTTGATTCCGCCTATCCATTTTATTTTTCCCGATTTTTCATCGTCAAACCGGTCGTAATATTCAATTTTCTGATTGGCAATGAATTTAGAATGTTCGTTATCGGTATATTCTGAATTACTTGTGTAATCTGCAAGTGCTCCTTCGGCCTCATCGATATAAGATATGTCGCCAGTGGAATTTAAACCAATGATGATCATGTTGTTTATAGTTAGTTCGATAGATCTGATTCCATTTTCTCTATCAGAGATTCTAAAATGTGCGCTTGTTAAGGTTTGTGAGCTGGAAATCTGGCTGTGGCACAGCAATAAGCCAAGCACGAACAGGAGTTTGCGTTTCATAGTGGTTTTTCATTAAGTGTGTAACCTAAAGTAAGTAAATCTTATCAATCAGGGGAGAAGAAAATCTTATATTTATGGAAACGACTTGTTCCGTGCATCTTTTTAACAAAGATGAATACACAGAAAATGAAAAGAATTATAACAAAGAATTTCAGTCCAAAATTAATACTAACTATTTTAATGTTGCTGGGCCTTTCAGTTTATGCCAATGCAGCTGATGTAATAAAGCTTATAGTTAAGGAAGATCGTGCAAGTTGTACAGGTGTAGCGCCGCAAACTTGTTTTCAGGTTAAATATAAAAACAGTAAAGGTTGGGAGCTGTTTTACAGCAATATTTCTGGTTTTAATTATAAACCCGGATATCGTTATGTAATTCTGGTAACCCGTACTAAAAGGGCCAATGTTCCTGCCGATGCATCAATTTATACTTATAAACTAAAGAAAGTATTAAAGAAACAAAAGATGCCGGTTAAAACTGGTGAATGGGATTTTGTTGTTAAACATAAATGGAAACTGATTCAGATGAATGGCGTCGCTCTGGAACAATCGCCGGCTTATGTAGTATTTGATAAAGAAAAGGGAAGAGTTAATGGTTTTGCAGGATGTAATTCTTTCTTTGGAGCTTATGAAAAAGGCGATGGTAAACTTACGTTTAAACAAATGGGCAGTACTTTGAGGGCTTGTGTAGATGAAGATAGAAATAGGCTCGAAAGTGAGTTTTTAAAGCTGATAAGCGATAAAACATTGAAATACGATGTTGCTGAACAAACCTTAAATTTTTATGAGAACCACCGCTTGGTTTTAATGTTCGGGATGGCTCCTTTAGATAAGAAATAGGATAAAAAAAACCGGCATCTGATGAAGATGCCGGTTTTTTTTATCCTATTTTAGTGACGTCTTCTATTTGGTACTTCTTTATTCCTTCAGGCATTTCCCATTGCACTATGGCGCCCTTAGTGTAGCCAAGGATTGCTACGCCTATTGGAGAGAGAATGGAAAGGGTATTGTGTTTTCTTCGTGCCTTTGCAGGTGCAACAAGTTTGTATATGAATTCTTTTCCTAATTCCATTTCCTTCACTTTTACATTGGTATCAACCGTAACCACATCAGCTGGTAGTTCATTTCTTAAAACCTGCCTTGCATGTTTTAGTTCCAATTCAAGTTTTGCTTCGTTATACCTGCTTAACTTTCTTCTTCTTAAATGATCTTTAAGGAGGTCGTAAATTCCGGTTGATAGTATGATAGGGGTTTCGTTTATTTTTATTGATTCAGTATTCATGTTTTTTTGTATTGAGTAAATGACTTAATAATTTGATTTGTATGAATAGCCTCAGCCAGTATTAATCGACTGAGGCAATGCCATCGAAGTCTTTATTGTTGTACCAGCTTGTTAAAAAGGTAAATGTACCCGCCGAAAGTAAAACCAACAGTGGTTTAAGTAGTAAAATAGCCAATAGCAAAACTATCAACAGCGCTAAAAGCAGCATTATATGAATGGCCCTAAAAAAGCATTTAGTGCTTATTAATTTCATTTTAGAAAGCAAGAAGGTGAAAGGAAAGAATTAAATGTCTGGACCCCTGACC
>NZ_JBFTIZ010000239.1:0-14898 GCF_056395165.1 Pedobacter sp. 10L46_2 | reverse complement strand
ATTTTGGAGGGCTCAATTATATTAGAAAAAGAAAATATCAATCCGAAAACTGGACTTTGTTTGAGGAATATTTACAGATTGGAGTCATCCTTCTTTTAGCAGGGTTATCAAGTTTCTTTATGCGTGACCTGATATACAACAATACAAACAACTGGTCGTGGCATTATCTATGGGAAGAAATCAGAAACTGTTTTGTTGCGGGTATTTTTTTCTATTTCTTCCTAAGATTATCCAGCTTCTATTTTGAATCGAAAAAAGGCTCACCGTTTGTGTTGCAATTTATTCAGCTAAATATTAAATCAAAAACAACAGATGCTGCGTCAAAACTGTATGTGAACACTCAGGTTAAACAAGATAACTTTAGCCTGGATATAGACCAATTGCTATTTGTGAAAGCAGATGGCAATTATATTGAATTGACGAAAACAAACGGCAATCAAATTACTACAGAAGTAAAGCGGATTTCTTTAACTCAATTTGACATAACCACATGTAACTGTTTCTTCTTGTTGTACGTTTGTCATCAATAACATTAAGCCAATTTATTATGTCAACTGTACCTGTCACCTTGAATCAGGATTCTGGTTCATCAAACAAATTATTATACATAGAGAATATTAAAGTTCTATTAACAATATTAGTTGTGCTTCATCACACTTTTATTGCTTATAGTTCTTCTGATGGCTGGTATTATAATGAACAAACTACTGTTATAGGAGCACGTATTCCTATGATAATGTTCGTAAGCTTAAATCAGTCCTTTTTTATGGGTTATTTCTTCATGTTGGCAGCCTATTTTACCTACTCTTCTTATTCTAAAAAAGGGACAGCAAAATTTATTAAAGACCGTCTGGTCAGGTTAGGAATCCCTATATTATTCTATTCCTTTATTCTTTCACCATTCGTCAGCTATCTTGTCTACTATTTTGCAAACGAGCATCATATTAACTATTTTGAATATCTGAGCGGATATGATCACTGGATCGAATTAGGCGTTACATGGTTTGTGGCAGCATTACTCCTTTTTACCCTAATTTATGTGGCGACAAAAAAAGCATTTATAATTAGTTTCAAAAAAAACCTGGCAGCGCCAAACTCACGTAGCATATTATTGTTTGCTGCAACATTAGGAATAATTAGTTTTTTGGTCAGAATCATATTTCCTGTTGGATGGGTTCTTGAACCAATCGGATTTCAATTAGGGCACTTTTCGCAATATATTGCATTATTTATTATTGGATTGTTAGCGGCCAAAAACAACTGGCTTGATGGACTTTCTGATAAAACAGGCAAACAACTCAAAACATCTGCCTGGCTATGTTTATTGTTTTATCCAGTGTTTTTTATTATTAAATTTAAACTAGATACACCTTCTCCCTGGTTTTCCGGGGGTCTTCATTGGCAGGCATTATTATACGCTGTGTGGGAACAATGGATTGGTGTTTCTATCCTAACTGCATTATTAATTAAAGGGAAAAGGAGTTGGAACACTTCTTCTGCAATGCTCGCTAAACTATCACGGAGTAGTTTTGCTGTGTATATTTTTCATCCGCTAGTAGTAGTTGGTTTTACGCTGGCGGCAAGAAATTGGGCCATTGAACCTGCAATAAAACTGCTGGTTGTAGCACCATTAGTAGTTTTAGGCAGCTTTGTACTTGGATCATTTATTTTACTGATTCCAGGGGTTAAGAAAATCATTTAATGGTTATCAGGAAAATATTTCTGTTGCCATTCCTTTTCATCCTCAATATCTTTTACTGCCTTAAGTGCATATGATGCAGCATATTTAGCATGAGCAGGCACATGAGCGGTAGCGGCTGCATGCCCAGCAGATCTGGCAGCAGCGATAGCCTGGATATCAATCACCTCTCGCGCTGCCGCATGTGCAGCAAAAGCGAATTTTCTTGCTTCAGTCATTTTGAGTTCTCCGCGAATCCATGAACGGGCAGCAGCGACTGCCTCACGTGGTCTTTTGTCAAAAGGACTGGCCTCTTCAAAAACAAATAGCACACGTTCAGCACAAGCAGCGGCCCAAGCGGTCAAAGCCTGATGTTTATTCATTATTCCCTGTTTTTTATAGATTTAAAGTTTCAAAGACCTCACCTCGTGTTAGCTTACCATCTATTTTTGCTATTGCCTCTACTCTAGCCTTAAGACAAAGCGCATTGTCTGACAGCCGGTAGATATCTTCAAAAAACACCATTTTTACCCCTTGTCTTTCAATCCACAGCTTCACAGAAAAAACATCTCCTGAAGTCAATGAATTCTTAAAATCCATTTCTATTCTGGACACCATTAGCAAAATGCCTTGTTCTGTAAGCTCCTTAAACGAAATTGCCTTCGAATGAAGATACTCATGCCTTGCATGCTCCAAATAATTCTGGTAAACTGCGTTATTTACTACGCCTTGTATATCACATTCATAGTCCCTTACTTTCAGTTGAATTTCAAAAATATAGTCTTTCATATCTCTATTAAATTACCTTTTTTGTTTGCTTAGCAGCAAATCGATGGTTTGAGCAATGCGCCGTACCCGTACTTCGTCCTGGTTTGCCTCCCCAATCCAATCCAGAAAAGCTTTGCGTTCAGTTTCAGTGTAGCTCTGGTAAGTTTGATAAGCTTCAGGTTCATCCATAATTCATCAATTCATAATCATCAATAGTGCCACTCACCTTCACAGTTCCGAATTTACCTCTATAATCTGAGCTAACTCCAGGCAGCCTCAAATAAGTCCAGCCACCTTTGCCCGGTATTTTCTCCAGTAGAAATGTTCCTTCAATGAGCGGTGCTTTTGACATTTTATAAAAAAAATCTAATGATCATGGTTTTGATTTGTTGTAAAAATAACTAAACTTGATTTAGAATTTTACCTTTATTTTAAAACTGATGCGCATAGAAAAATCTGTCCTGATCAACACTACTCCTGATAAAGTATGGAAGGTATTTACCAATCCATTAATTACCCGAAAGCTGGGCGGGATATATAAAACTGACTGGAATCCGGGCTCTTTTTTTGGATGGCAAAATCTTTCCGGAACCCAGATCACTTACGGCAGGCTGCTAGACTACAGGCCAGGTGAATATCTTAAACATGAATTATTTACGGGTAAGGATATGCAGGAACTGTCCTCTGTGATCAGCTATACCACTATGTTTAAACATGACCATACTATACTCCATGCTACCGAGGAATTATTAGAGGAATTGACAGATGCGGAGTTTGGTGATGCAGTTAGTGGCTGGGAGGCTGCTCTGCAGGAACTTAAAAAAGTGGCAGAGTCTCCCAGCGATCTAAAGATTAAATAGAAACTTCAGTACTGCCATCCTTCCTCTTAGATTATAATGGTTATACCCAAACTGATTAGCTGATAAACTAAAGGTATCATATGCCTTAATATTTGCAAGATTTGTGATATCCAATTCAATATCTGTCCGCCATTTTAGAATCCTATGCCGAATGTTAGCATCGGCAAAGAAGTAGCGAATATCCTCCGTTTGCTGCTGACTGGTATACTGATGTCTGCCGCTGAAGCGCAAAAATGTATTTTTAACAGGAGAATAACCCAAGCTAAATGTTTGATCAGATTGACGTATCCGCTGGCTATATTGATTACCCTCAGAAGTACTGTTTAAGGGGTTGCTTGTAATCCACGACCCTGAACCTTCATATTTCAAGCTGATCTGATCCCATAAGCGAGCCTCTATACTTGGCTGAATGGTAAAGGAAATATTCTTGTAAGGTAACAAGGTTTCATTAAGAAACTGATTAAAACGTGTGGTACCCCATGATGCTTTAACGCCTGTTGTTGCCCCTAGTGCAAAGACATATTTACTAAACCCCGCACTTGCACTAAATGCGCTTACATCGTTTGTATAAGGTAGCAATACTGTACTTGATATATTATTGGTTATCTCTCTTGAGGCAATGGTGTTTGAGGTAGCTTTGGTATAAGAGATACCTGCATTAATATAAAGCATACTAATAGTTCGCTGAAAATTGTAGTTCATACCAAAATTATGCGCGTGCTGCTCTTGTAAAATAGCATTGTTGGCTTCCAAACTGCGATAGTTTGTTAAAATGGTTCCATGATAAATTCCATTTATATTACCTGTCTGGTTAGTGTAAGCATAATTTGCTGACAAATAATCTTCAGCCTGAATATAATATTTTGTTCTGAAGCTGGGATTAAACAAAAAGCGGTTCTTTTTTTCACTAAGGCCGAAGGCCGAATCCCGATAGGCAATGTACTGCAGAGAAAGTGGCAATGATAATATGGTTTCCCATTTCCCCTTTTTCAATTCATAATTGCTATTCAGATATGTTTGATGACGAGTCCATTCTACATGATTGTCCGGATTTCCAATATATGGCGTTTTCTGCCCATCTATTTGATTAAATCTGAGTTCAGAGTTAAGTTCCTGCCATTCATTTTGGACAGCAAACTGATAATTTTGCTTAATTAATCCTTTTGAAAACCGAACACCTATCGATGCATTACTGAACCATGTAGGTGTCTCTACATATTGATTGATTCCTTTGTAAGCCAATCCGCCATTGAAAACATCGGCATTAATTCCAGGGTTTATATTTAATGTTTGTGGATTGTTAAAGTAATTCAAATACCAGTTCAAACTAATTACATTGTTTTTACTAATGGCTGGTATATACTGCAAGCGGTTAGAAAAATCGGCAACCTGGCTTTTAAAATATTGCCCCATGTTCAAATTATTATTTAACAGGGCTCCCCTTCCCATCTGTTTATTGTATCCAAGCTTTAGTGAATTATTGAAATAATACTTATCCTTATTCGCTTCAAGTCGCACGGAAAGATCAGCAATAATTAAATAGATTATTAGCATTTAAAGACCCTGAATTGTTGAAATAATAGCGATTTGTAGGAAGTTCCGGCACCCCGACTGTTCCGGTGGACAGCAGAGGTGATGGACGGGAGTTCCCCAGATTTGATCGCATACCCGGCTGATTAAATGCGGTAAGTTCAGGAGCCAGATCAGTTCCGGTGTTATTTCCCTTAAGCACATTTAGCATCTTGTATTTCTTGTTAAATAAAATCGAGTTGATTTCCTCGTCGTATTGCCCAGGTAATCCGGCTCCTACCTTTATTTGTCCGGCCAGCTTTAGTCTGGCAGTATCTTTAATTTTAAGATTAAGGGCAACATCCTCGCTCAGCGCCTTACCCTTAAGCACTTTGTTAGGTTGGTGGTTTTGCATTACCTCTACATCCTGAACCATTCCATTCGGAATGGTTTTGGTACCCACTCCATAACGATCATCCAGAAGGTCATCTCCATCAACATATAAGTTAGATATGTCCTTACCATTAAACTTTATCTGGCCGCTTTCGTTTACCTCCATACCGGGCATTCGCTTTATCACGTCACCAATAGTACGGTCTTCTCCTTTGGCAAAAGATCCAACATCATAACTCAATGTATCTCCACTGGAACGGGTTCTGGGCCTGCTTTTTATTTCAATCTCTGATAGGTCTATTACTTGTTCCTCCATCAATATTTCATAGCTTACTTTTCCCTGTGCTATTGGCGTGACGGACTTTTTATAACCAAGATAATTGACTTCAATAAACAACTCCGTTATTTTAACTGTATCAGGTAGCAGCAGTGAAAAGTTCCCTTCAACATCGCTAGCTTTAAAGGTTAAAATACTTTGATTCTGCGACTTAACTGTCACCGTTGCATAAGCCACAGGTTTGCCTGTATTTGTTTTTAATATACCTTTTATTTGGCGCTGCTGTGAATATGCGGAAAAGGTCAGGCAACACAACAAAACACTAATTAGCAATCTGATACTATTCATTATTTATTGGATAATTCTAATGGATTATTAAATACAGGCTTTCCATTCATTTTATTTGACATGCTCATTTTAGCATCCATCTCTTCTTTGGTCATCTCCTTGCCTGTTTCATCTTTAAAAACCATTTTTGTTTGCACATTTGCACCAGCCGGAATTGGCATATTCCTTAACATATTACCACCTGGATTCTTCTCAAAAACTTTTTTTGCTCTCGCAAGATCAGCTGAAGTTGTTTCAGTTATCCCTTTCTGAAGTTCAATATTTACCAATCCTTCTTCTTTTTTATCAAATCCGGCGTAATTAAATACCACTTCTTTCTTATCATCTTCTGCTTGCAGAATTAACCCGGGCAAACCATTCAATTTCCAGGGACCATATGGAAATGGAAGTTCTGCCGTAAACCATGCAGTATAATTTCGTCCCCGAAATGCGGCTATCGCTTTTTGACATTTATAACCTCCAATTTCTTTTGTTTCATTGCTGATCTGCCAATCAATTGAGGGATATTGCTGAGGTATACTATATGCAGTAAGTCCAACCTTATCTATCAGCAGCATTTTCTTGTCCTGATGAAAATTATAAATCTCTTCGTTTGTAAGATTTGGTGAACTAAAAGCAAGCATCTGATGCCCTCCTTCATTTCCACTGCTAAACTCCTTCATTTGTTTTAAAGCTTCTTCGGTTTTAGTAGCCAGACTCTGGCTTTTATATAAGCTTGAGTTTTTGGCGATATAAAGAACCATTTCTTCTTTTTTGGGTTTATCCCGATGATTAGTGTCTGTTACATGAGCAAAGTCATATCTGATTTCGGCCAGAACAGGATCTTTGACTTGGGCAAAGGCACTCGAATTTGTAAAGATTATTGGCGTAAGCAGCGCAAATGCAATTAACATTTCTTTTGTTTTCATTGTCTTCTTTTTTAAGGTCTGTATATCAAAACTATGGCGAGACAACAGCTTTAGCAGGAAAATGAGTGTTAAATAACGTTAACTAAAGACGGTAGTGTTAAATAGTGTTAACCAGTGTTAATGAGTGTTATCAGATCGCTTATAAAAGCATGATTATCATATCTTTGCTACTACCTTATAGATTTCGAAATGTTATCAAAAAGAATTCGGTTTATTGTACTCATTGTTGCCTGCTCGCTTGCCGGAATCTTTCTGCGCTACTTCCAGGTCTCGTTCAATCTTTTATTCTTTTGTAGATACACTACCAGAAAAACCAAATGCTGGCCTAAGAAATAAAATTCAATTTAAAGGAAAGAAGCTAACCATAAGTACCGGCTACAATTATAAGAAAAATGAATTTGCAGCTCTGGAGCAGCATTTAAGAACTGAATTAGATGCCCTTTTAAAGAATCAGGGAATCTACTCGACCTTTGCCTTTAAATTATCAAACGCCAGTGCTAAAGGCGATAATTTTATTAGCGACAGCACTTTATTTGCAAACAGCACTAAAAAGAAATTTCAAGTATTTATAGGCTTATCAAAACCGTATTTGTTGCAAATTACCGTGAGCAACCATTTTCAGTATGTGTTTAAACAAATGCAATGGGTTTTGTTGGCTTCTGTATTGATGATTGGCATAACTATATTGGCGTTTGTATATATGCTACGCACCATTTTTCAGCAGAAGAAACTATCGGAAATAAAAACTGATTTCATCAACAACATGACTCATGAATTTAAAACTCCGATATCAACGGTATCGCTTGCGGTAGAAGCAATGAAAAGTTTTGATGTGATGAAAAAGCCCGAACAAGCGAAAGAGTATCTGGACATATGCGAACACGAACTTAAGCGAATTTCGGTTATGATAGAAAAAGTGTTGAGGATGGCAGCATTTGAACGAAGTGAGATTAAACTTTCCCTGCAAAAAAAGAACATAGGTAAACTCATAAATGATGTAGCAACCAATATGCGGCCCCAGCTTGAGCAAAGAAATGCAAGCTTATCGATTAAACCCATTACAGGAAAAACTGAGGCCATGATAGATGCTGATCATTTTTCAAACGTAATCTATAACCTAATCGACAATAGTCTAAAATATACGGATGAACCTCCTGAGATCGAGATCACATATGGAATAAATGCTGGCGAAAACCTACTGGAGATAGTTATCGGCGATAATGGTATCGGCATACCTGAGGCTTATCATGATAAGGTATTTGATAGCTTTTTCCGCGTTCCTACAGGCAATCTCCATAAAGTAAAGGGATTTGGTCTTGGATTAAATTACGTTGCTGGCATTGTAAAAAAACATAATGGCACCATTGAATTAAAAAGTAGTATAGGCAAAGGAACTTTTTTCATCATTACAGTACCTGTATAACAATGAAACATCAAAATGGTTAAATTGAAGATATTATTAGCAGAAGATGAACCCTTTTTAGGAAAGATCATAAAAGAAAGTTTCGAAACAAGAGATTTTGAGGTATCATGGGTTCAAAACGGAATTAAGGCCTATTCAGTATTTAGAAGTTTTCAGCCTGACATCTGCATTCTGGATGTGATGATGCCCGAAAAAGATGGTTTTTCAGTAACGGAAGATATCCGAAAGATTGATACCGCTGGAATTAACATTAGGTAACGAAAGTGTAAAGCTGTCTTTTCGCGAAGCATCCTTATTAAAGATGCTGATTGAGAATAAGAATCAGGTGCTAGCCAGAAAATTAGCTTTAGATTATCTTTGGGGAGAGGACAATTTTTTTGCTGCCAGAAGTATGGATGTATTTATTACCAAATTACGTAAACATTTAAAGCACGATACAAATATTGAAATTGTAAATATTCGTGGAGTGGGTTATAAATTAATCATCAACGATTAATGGGAGAAGTTTGCACTTGCAGCCACGGCTTTCTTTTCGGGGAGTAATACTAAAAACAAACCTACTAAAACAAGCAAGAACATATTAACGGACATGGCGGTCTGGTAAGCTTTTAAATAAGTAATAGTTGAAGGATTTTCGCCAGCCAGAGAAAAGAACAGGCCGCCAATAATTCCAATACCAAGAGCAATGGCAGTTTGCTGAAACGTAGCGTAAGTGCCAGAAGCCGCGCCGGCAAACTTTGTTGGTATGCTTTTTAATGCCATTGTCATCAATGATGGAAGCACCGAACCACAACCAAATCCATATATAAACAGAACAGGATAAGCAATAAACCGGTTAATGTCGACTGAATTGAATACAACGATATGCAATGCGCTGGCAATAATCATGATCAGTATTCCACCCTGCAATACTTTTTTCCCATACCGGGGTACCAAACGGATTGAGACCAGCGATGCGACCACAAAACCAAGTCCCTGCAATACAAAGAACAAACCTGCCTCTGTAGAACTAATTCCAAATCCTATTTGTAACAGGATCACATTGAGCAGAAAATAAGAATCCTGTACCATAAAATAAAACAATACAGCCCAAAGTGCTATGTTAAAATCTTTGAAGGCGAACAGTTTCATGTCGATGAGGGGGTATCCTCCTCGGTTGAGTTTTTGTTTCTGATCATAGACAAACCAAAGTAGCAACGGCACAGATCCTCCGACACAAATCAGGCTCCAAAGTGGCCACCCTAACTCCCTGCCGCGGATCAAGGGATAAATTAAAGCCATTAAAGTTAATGTAAGAAGTAGCACACCTGAGTAATCGAATTTCTCTTTGGCCTGACTGCTCTGGCTGGGCAGGAATTTTACTGCAAGGAAAACTGAAGCTAGCCCCAAAGGAACATTGATTAGGAAAATAAGGCGCCAGCCTGCCACAATGAAATGCAGATCGGGCAATAGACCACCTAAAAATTGTCCGATAACAGACGCTGAGCCGGCAATACTTCCATAAATACTAATAGCTTTTATACGTTCCACAGGATTTGGAAAAAGCACCTGGATATAGGAAATACCTTGGGGAATCATAAAACCTGCACTGATGCCCTGTAGCAAACGGGCTAGATTTAACTGAAAAGCAGTTTGAGAAATGCCACAAAAGGCAGAGGCAACGGTAAAAGCAATCATTCCAATCAGAAAAACCCTTTTCTTCCCGAACTGGTCACCAGCCCTCCCTCCGGTAATCAGAAAGGCTGCATAACCAAGCAGGTATAAAGCAATAACGAGTTGGATATCACCATCAGAACCATTAATGCCTTTACGTATTGAGGGTAAGGCTACGTTAACAATAAAAATATCAATAACTGCTAAAAAAATAGAAGATGAGATAATTGTCAATAGAAACCATTTTGAAATTTGTCTGCTCATTTTTGGTTAAATTAGCCAGCAAAATTGAAGTCTTTGAGACAGGTGCACAAGTAGTTTTAAAAAAGATACCAGGTATGAAAAAAGATACGAATATTGATTTACAGCCATTTGTAAAAGAGGAAACCGGAGAATATAACTGCCCGATGACAAAAGTGCTTCGTATTATTGGTGGCAAATGGAAGCTGCTGATCCTGAATGCTATTTTATTGGAATGTCCGAAGCGTTTTGGGGCACTTAAAAAGAAGATGCCTGATATTACCCAGGCTACGCTTACTACACAATTGCGCGAGCTTGAGCGTGATGGTATTATTTTACGAACGGTTTATGCAGAATCACCACCAAGAGTAGAATATAAGTTAACTGAATTGGGCTTAACCCTGGTTCCGATTATTGAATTGCTAAACGAATGGGGCAATACCTATTGCATCCACAATAAAGAGGGTGTCCTCTAAAAGGTAAGGTCATCCTCTCGAGGTAAAGAGAGGATGACCAGGTGAGGCTACAAACGTCCCCTCGCTTCATTTCCTGCAGCGTCCACGTTTTCCTTATTGTCTTGCTTTTTCCCACTTGAGAAATTATAGGTGAAGAAAACGCCAATATACCTCACAAAATCAAGTCTGTTCCTTAAAACGTTTCTGGTAAATTCCGCAGTATTGATTTCATATCGAGGTTTGTATAAATGAAAAGGGTCCTGCAATTCAAAACTCGAAGTTAGTCGATCATTAAGAAAGCTCTTCTTTATGTTTATGTCCAGTTTGCCAACTCTTTGTTGGTCATAAATACCATAGAAATCACTGGTTTTATAAAATCCTGAAACCTCAACAAAGTACTTTCTCCGCAAATTAAACTTACTGGCAGTCCTAAGGTATTGTGTAAATTTAGACCTGTTTAAGGCTTCAGTGCCATGAATATCTATCGTCCGATATCTCAGTGTGGCACTCGTATTAATTTCCCACCAATTGGTTAACTTTATTGGAATGTACAAAGAGGTGAAAACATTATTATTGTCAGTGATATTTTCGTCCCTTGAAATAATGACATCCCCAATATTAGTGAGATTCTCAGTAATGGCATTATTGGTATTTTGATACCCAACAGTAAAACTGTATTTCCTTTTTAACAAATATTCCAATTGCAAATTATTGCTGAAGTAAGATCGTAAGTTAGGATTTCCTTCCTGGATGCTATTAAGACTTACATAGGTAACAAAAGGATTCAATTGTCTGAATCCAGGGCGATCTATTGTTCTGTTATATGAGAGCGTAAGTGAATGATTTTCTCCAAATTTCCTATTTAAAAAAGCAGATGGAAAAAAGTTCCACTGGTTACGTCCGATAGTTTGTTCTGTAGTAACTGATTTACCATGGTAATTAGTTTGTTCAGCCCTTATTCCAACTTTGAAATCCCATTGTTTAAAAGACTTGGCGACCGTGCCGTAGAAGGCCAGAATATATTCACTATACAAAAACCTGTTGGACTTTAAGGGATCTAATGGAGACTGCTCATTCAGGCCATTTCGATAATCCATTGAATAATCCGTATTGGATGCAGTAAATTTACTTCCTGTATTAAATACAAGTGATTTAAAAAGATGTTTTTCTAAATCTATATTGGCTACATGCACCATAGATTTGCCGATCGTCTTGGTGAATAAGCTATCACGAGAATGGGATTCTGCCCCATTTCCGTTTAAAAATTCAGTTTCTAAAGCAGAAGGGTCTCTCAAGCCATAGGAAATATAGCTATACCCAATATCCAGTTTACTACCAATTGTATCAAGTTTATTCCGGTAAAATGCGTTAGCCATTTGGTTAACATAACGAAATGTAGTGCTTTTTTTTGTGTGCAAAGAAGAGTCGACAGTACTTGCCTTTATATTGGCCAGATAATCAATATCTGTTTTATATGTACTACTGACACTACCAGGATTGGTAAACATATTGTAACTGACGCCAACCGTTTGTTGAGAATTCAGTTTATAATCCACACTAGCATTATAGCCTATGCTGTGGTAACGTTCGTCGTACTTTTCAGTTTGCTTGCTAATAATGCCTGTTGATTTGAACTGCTGACTAATGTTATCTTCATAAAAAGCCGGTGTCCAGAAATAATTAAAACTTCCCTGAAAATTAAATTTACCTGCACGGTAATTCAAAAACGTTGTAGCTTTTGTGTTGTCGTATTTATTATACCAGTATCCGCTGCTTACATTACCGCTAAGCCCGTATTTGTACTCAGATTTTAAAACAATATTTATAATTACCCCGCCATTTTGCGCATCATTTTCGGCCCCAGGAACTGCTTTCAGCTCGTAAGATTTGATGGATTCAGAAGGAATAGACCGCAGATAAGATAACAACTGATCTCCCGACAGCAAGACTTTCCTGTTGTCAATATATACAGTCACACCTTGAGAGCCCCTGAACACAATTTCTTTTCCACTCACATAAACACCAGGTATTACGTTAAATAATTTTAGGGCATCTTCACCTTTTTCATAGATACTACCCTCTATATTTAGGATCAATTTATCGAGAGAGCGACTGATTAGCTGCCTTGTAGTAGTAATAGTAACATCTTTTAATTGTATAGCTGATTTATTAAGAACAATATCAGGCACTTCAAGTACCTCTGCATTCCCTACGATAACTTTCTGTATTAAGCTGTCTGTTTCCACTGACGATACCTTAAGCAAGTAGTCGCCCTGCTCATAAACCTTTAGGCTAAATCGGCCACCGGTGTCTGCTAGTGCCGTAGAAACAATACTTTGATTAGTAACCTTCATAATTTGGATAGTAGCCAATTCAACTGGTTTGTGGTCAGAACCTATTACCCTCCCCCTTACAGTATACCCGGTTTCTTGTCTGCGCCTTTCCAGTAGAATATTATTGTTGACCTGTCGGAAAGAAAAATCCGTGTTTTTTAACAGTTCATATAATGTGTTTTCTACCGTTCTTGTACTAAATGCGATATTGAGGTCTGTAATTTCCTTTATTTCCGATTTCCTATAATAGAATCGGAAATTCGTTTGTGCCTCAATTTTTTTTAAACCAGCTAGTAAACTTTCATCTTCCAGTTTAATAGTAACTTTGCAATCGCTCATTTTCTGACCGTTTACCGGTACAGCCATGAGGAACTGCAATGAAGTTAAGAGGAAAAGAAATATGATAGTACTTACACGCATCAACCAGACTATAAATTGTTTATTTAATATTATTATACCAATGAGATAAGCACATGCCATCCCCATATTCCACATTGTTGCAGAATTTTTCATAATTTTAAAATGTTTTAAGTGATTCCAATTATTTAAAGCCCCGGATACTCCGGGATTCCTGTAGACCGATGGCCGTCGGTTTACAGGTTATTTTGCTGACACTACTTCCTTGAGGCATATTCAGCGTATATAAAGCTTAGTCGTTATTCATCTAAATAAATTTTGCAGATAATATTAATTACAACCTTCGCCATAGATGACGATGTGTCCACTTGATTTGGTTTCCCAGGTTGCGTTATTAAAGTCAGTGATCACGTCTAAAATTTTGTTCAGTTGATCTCCTTTCAGTGTTGCGCCGCTAAATCGACATCTTTTTAATTTGTCATTATTAAAAGTAATCTTCACATGAAAATGCTGTTCAAGCTGTATTGCTGCATCTGCAAGCGTAATATCATCAAAAAGTATATTCTCATCCCTCCAGGCTATAACCGTTTGAGCATCTATTGTTTTTTCGATTGGTTTTCTGCTTATCATATCAAGGCTTACCTGCTGATTGCTGGTAAGAATGCTTAAAACCTTACCGTCGTCTGCTACACTCACTTTACCCCTGGTTACCGTAACTTCCAGCGTATGCTTGTTTTGATCTTCTTTAATATTAAAGGCAGTTCCCAGTACTGTGGTAAGTACTTTTCCTGTGTGAATGAGAAAAGGTTTCGCGGCATCATGTTTAACATCAAAATAGGCTTCACCCGAAAGATAAATCTCTCTTGTTTTTCCATTAAATTCTTTAGGATATTTTAATTCAGAACCGGCATTTAACCAAACCTGGGTACCATCAGCAAGGGTAATCTGTTTTTTTTCATGATCAGGAATGGACAGTGAGGTTAAATCTTGCGACAGCATGCGCTTTTCTAATAGTGGCCAGCTTAAGTAGAGGCCAAAAACCATAATTAACACGGCCGCCACACCTGCAATTTTGTACCATAAGTATCTTCTTGATTCTATTAGCACTACTTTAGGCTCATTTGCCTTAATAGTATCCTTAATCTCCATAAACACATCAGAAAGCCATTGATCTTTACCAGAACGATCTAATTGTTGCCACTCGGGATCAGCATTTCCATTTTCTGCCAGCCATTTTTCAATCAGGTGATCTTCTTCAATAGAAGTCTCTCTTTTTTGGTAACGGTCTAATAAAGCTTCGATATTATCGCGGTTCATTTTATCGGATTTTGACAATAGTCGTATGAACCCCCGTTTGGTACTATGAGAAAATAAAATTTTTTTTTTTAGCGTATTATAGAACCGCTAATATAGATACCAAAATACTAGTGCAGAAACAGAACTAATTGTTAATGACCGGCGCAAATGCTTCAAAGCAGACGTTAGTTGATTTTTTACGGTTTGCTCAGAAAGCTGTAATTTATTTGCTATTTCAGGAATGCTTAAGTTTTCCTCTCGGCTTAAATGGTAGATCTCTTGAACTCTTGGAGATAATTTTTCCAAAGATTTACCAATAGTCTGTTTTAATTCTTTTAACGCTATTTGCTGTTCAGTTTCTGATCCTAAACTTGTCTGTAAAGTTAGCACCATTCCCATG
>NZ_JBFTIZ010000238.1:0-9902 GCF_056395165.1 Pedobacter sp. 10L46_2 | reverse complement strand
ACATCTCCAGCTTTTAATTGATATGAAGGGATATTTACTACTTCACCGTTAACTGTTACGTGTTTATGGCTAACTAACTGACGAGCAGCTGAACGTGTAGTAGCAATACCTAATCTGTATACTGTATTATCTAAACGAGCCTCTAATAATTGCAATAAGTTATCACCTGTAATTCCTTCACGAGAAGACGCTTTGGTAAACAAGTTACGGAACTGACGCTCCAATACACCATAAGTATATTTAACTTTTTGCTTTTCCATTAATTGAACTGCGTATTCAGATTGTTTTCCTCTTCTTTTTGAGGCACCGTGTTGCCCAGGAGGATAATTTTTTCTATCTAATACTTTATCAGGGCCAAAAATTGGCTCTCTGAATTTACGCGCGATTTTGGACTTCGGTCCTGTATATCTTGCCATTGCTTTTTGTTTTAAAGTATCATGCAACCTGAAGCTGCAGACTCTTAGCTTTAAAAATTAATAAATTAAACTCTTCTCTTCTTAGGAGGACGACATCCATTGTGTGGAAGCGGCGTAATATCTTTGATAGAGGTTACTTCGATACCTGAAACCTGCAATGTTCTAATTGCAGACTCACGACCTGAACCTGGACCTTTAACAAAAACTTCTACTTTACGTAGACCTAAATCAAATGCTACTTTACCGCAATCAGATGCAGCTTGACCTGCTGCATATGGAGTGTTCTTTTTAGAACCCTTAAATCCCATTTTACCTGCAGAAGACCATGAAATAGTTTGACCGTTGTTATTTGTTAGGGTAACAATGATATTGTTAAAAGTAGCATTGATGTGCGCCTGACCAACAGGCTCAATAACAACAATACGCTTTTTGGTAACTTTTTTACTCTTAGCCATAATTATTATTCAGTACTAATTTTTATTTAGTAGCTTTTTTCTTGTTCGCAACTGTTTTTCTCTTGCCTTTACGTGTACGAGAGTTGTTTTTAGTACGCTGACCACGCACAGGTAAACCTTTTCTGTGACGTAAACCACGGTAACAACCAATGTCCATTAAACGTTTGATGTTTAATTGAACCTCTGAACGTAAAGCTCCTTCAACTTTTACGCCGTCGTTTATAATGGTACGGATTGCTGATAATTCATCATCAGACCAGTCCTGTACTTTTTTGCTTAAATCGATACCTGCTTCAGTCCTGATATCCTTGCCATATTTGTACTAAATGTTTGATTATTTGATTAAACGACAGATTGAGTAACCTGTACATTCAATCCAATCATACTTCAATAATTTCTTAACCTTGACGTTGCTTAAACTTAGGGTTTTTCTTGTTTATAACGTAAAGTTTACCTTTACGACGAATAACCTTGCAATCAGCACTACGTTTTTTAATTGATGACCTAACTTTCATTTTATTTATATCTATAAGTAATCCTGCCCTTTGATAAATCGTAAGGCGACATCTCTAATTTTACTTTATCTCCGGGTAAAATTTTGATGTAGTGCATCCTCATTTTCCCCGAAATATGAGCTATTATCTCATGTCCATTCTCTAGTTCAACTCTGAACATGGCATTCGATAATGCTTCTTTTATTACACCGTCTTGTTCAATTGAGGCTTGTTTAGCCATATAATATTGATTTTTACTTAATTAGCTGCTATTAAACAGGGTTGCAAAATTAAATAAAAAATTTTAATTATTTACTTTTTTTCTATTAAAACTTCTTCAATTAAAGAAAAGGTTGATAAAACATCTGCTTTTCCCTTTTTTACAGCCACTGTATGTTCAAAATGTGCAGAAGGTCTATTGTCATTACTGGTTACTGTCCAGCCATCAGACCAAAACTTCACTCCGGCTGTGCCGGCATTTATCATTGGTTCTATTGCTATAACCATCCCCTCTTCCAGTTTAATCCCGCTACCACGTTTACCGTAGTTAGGAACCTCTGGCTTTTCATGCAACTTAACTCCTACTCCGTGCCCTACCAGCTCTCTTACTACACCAAAACCATTCTTCTCTGCCAGGTCCTGAACAGCAAAACCAATATCTCCAATTCTGGAACCTACAACTGCCTTTTCTACAGCCAGTCGTAAACATTCCTGAGTTACTTCTACCAACTTCTTCTTCTCGGCACTTACTTCTCCAATTGAAAATGTATATGCTGAATCACCAAAGTAGTTGTTTTTAATAACCCCGCAATCCACTGAGATAAGATCACCTTCCTGAATCACATAATCGCTCGGAAATCCATGAACAACTTGTTCATTAGGTGAAATACAAAGCGAATAAGGAAAGCCGTTATAATTCAAAAAAGCAGGTATTGCGCCATGATCCTTAATAAAAGTCTCAGCCAGCTGATCTAACTTTTTGGTTGTAACACCTGGCTGAATAACTTTTGCTACTTCAGCTAGTGTTTTTGACACTAACAAAGAGCTTTCTCTTATTAATTCTATCTCCTCGAGGGATTTATAATAGATCTTAGACATTCTTTCTTCTACTATATCACTGCATTGCTTCCGCTAGCAGCTGGAATTCCTGTTCTTCCAGTAACACGACCTGTCTTCATCAATCCATCATAATGACGCATTAACAAATAACTTTCGATCTGTTGCAATGTATCCAAAACCACACCTACAAGAATTAGCAAAGAAGTACCGCCATAGAAATGAGCGAACTCAGATTTAATTCCAAACTTAACAGCGATTGAAGGAAGAATAGCGATGATAGCTAAAAAGACAGCACCCGGAAAGGTAATCTTTGAGATCACATCGTCTATAAAAGATGAAGTAGACAATCCAGGTTTAATACCAGGAATGAACCCACCGTTCTTTTTCATATCATCCGACATCTGAGTAGGATTAACTGTAATAGCGGTATAGAAAAACGTAAATGCAATAATTAAAAAAGCAAATGTTAAACTATATGCTAACGAAGTATAATCACTAAACTGAATTAGCCATGTATTTTGTAGTGAAGGAAAAAATTGCGTTAAAGTTGCCGGAATAAACATTAATGCCTGAGCGAAAATGATTGGCATTACACCTGCAGCATTCACCTTTAATGGTATGTACTGTCTTACACCACCAAATTGTCTGTTACCAACAATTCTTTTGGCATATTGAACTGGTACTTTACGTACACCCTGTACAATCATGATAGTGAACATAACTACTGCAAAAAGTGCAACTATCTCAATCACCAAAGCGATAAGTCCACCATCACCTACAAATCTAGAGCTGATCTCTTGTTGTAAAGCGATAGGTAAACGAGCGATAATACCAACCATAATGATCAGTGAGATACCATTACCGATACCTTTATCAGTAATTTTCTCTCCTAACCACATTACAAATAATGTACCTGCGGCCAATACAAACGTAGCCAGAACAAAGAATAATGTATGATTAATGATAATTCATAACCAACTGCTTGTACAGCTGTAATAGCAACAGTTAGATAGCGTGTAATTTGATTCAGTTTATTTCTTCCACTTTCACCTTCCTTTTGCATTTTCTGAAACGAAGGTACAGCAATACCTAATAGCTGAACTACAATTGATGCAGAAATATAAGGCATAACTCCCAAAGCAAGAATAGATACTCTGGAGAATGATCCCCCAGCGAACATATCCAAAAGGCCCAAAAGGCCAGACTTCTCATTATCGCCTAAAAGAGTCGCATCAACACCTGGCAAAACCACATGCGATACAAATCTATATACCAAAAGAATCATGAGCGTAAATACTATACGCTCTTTTAATTCTTGAATTTTCCAAATATTACTTAAAGTAGTAAACAGCTTCTTCATTAATTACAATTTTTCGATTGAGCCTCCAACAGCCTCAATAGCTTTTTGTGCAGTAGCAGAAAAAGCATGTGCTTTAACTTCTAATTTAGATTTAACCTCACCACGACCTAATACTTTTACCAGATCATTTTTTGAAGCCAATCCGTGTTCTTGCAAGATAGCAAAATCAATGCTTGTTAAGTTAAACTTCTCAGCCAAACCTTGTAAAACATCTAAGTTTACACCTACATATTCAACACGGTTAATTGGTTTGAAACCTACCTTAGGCACACGACGTTGTAACGGCATTTGACCACCTTCAAATCCAATCTTAGTTGAATGTCCTGAACGTGATCCAGCACCTTTATGTCCACGTGTCGAAGTACCACCACGACCAGAACCAGTACCACGACCTATCCTCTTACTATTTTTAGTAGAACCTGCTGCAGGTTTTAAATTACTTAAGTTCATTTTTAAAACTTATTGTGTTGCCCTTCGCTTTCACTAATCAGGGACAACGGTTAAACAATATACAAAGGTTGCAAATGTAGTCATATAACTCACATCTGCAACCTTAAATAATTATATACTCTCGATAGCTATTAAGTGATTAACTTTTCTTACCATTCCAATAATGGCAGCAGTTGCTTCTACTTCTACACTTTGGTTCATTTTAGTTAAACCTAAAGCTTGCATCGTTCTTTTTTGGCGTTCGCTTCTATCGATAATGCTTTTTACCTGGGTTATTTTGATCTTCGCCATAATATTATCCGTTAAAAACTTTATTTAAATCTACACCACGTTGCTGAGCTACAGTATAAGCATCACGCATCTTAGTTAAAGCATCAACAGTTGCTTTTACCACGTTATGTGGATTAGATGAACCTTTTGATTTGGCCAATACGTTATGTACTCCGGCACTCTCTAATACAGCACGCATTGCACCACCAGCAATTACTCCGGTACCTACTGCAGCTGGTTTGATTAAAACAAAACCACCTGAGAATTTACCAATTTGCTCGTGAGGAACAGTACCATTTAACAAAGGAACTTTTACCAAGTTCTTTTTAGCATCATCGATGCCTTTTGCAATTGCTTCTGTTACCTCTTTAGCTTTACCCAATCCGTAACCTACGATTCCGTTTTCATCTCCAACAACTACGATTGCTGAGAAGCTGAAAGTACGACCACCTTTGGTTACTTTGGCTACACGCTGTATGCTAACTAAACGATCTTTCAATTCGATTTCGCTAGTCTTAACTCTTTTTATATTGATAGTTGACATTCTTATCCTATTTTCAGATTAAAATACTAAACCAGCTTCGCGAGCACCTTCTGCCAACGATTTTATACGTCCATGGTATAAGTAGCCGTTTCTATCGAAAACAACTTCTTTAACACCAGCTGCGATTGCTTTCTCTGCAACTAATTTACCTACAGCTACAGATTGCTCCGATTTGTTTCCAGTACCTGAAAAATCTTTAGATAAAGATGAAGCTGATACAATTGTACTACCGGTTACGTCGTTAATGATTTGAGCATAAATTCCTTTATTGCTTCTATAAACCGATAAACGTGGACGGCTTTCAGAACCTGTTAATCTTTTTCTGATTCCTTTTTTTATACGATCTCTACGAGATAATTTTTTCCCTGCCATGATGATTATTTTTTAGAAGCTGATTTACCTGCTTTTCTTCTTAACACTTCTCCTACAAACTTGATACCTTTACCTTTGTATGGCTCTGGTGCACGTAACGAACGGATTTTCGCTGCTACTTGTCCTATCAGTTGTTTATCAATACTTTCCAAAATAATTTTTGGAGTCTGACCTTTTTCTGAAGTTGTCGTTACCTTAATTTCTTCCGGTAATTGGAATACATAGTGGTGAGAATAACCTAAAACAAGATCCAAAGTATTTCCTTGGTTAGTAGCACGGTAACCCACACCTACTAATTCTTGTTGAATTTTATAACCTTCTGTTACACCAACAACCATATTGTTTAACAAAGAACGATACAAACCGTGTAACGCTTTGTGTCTTTTTTGTTCTGAGGGACGTTGTACAGTTAATACACCATCTTCCTGACTTACTGTGATATCTGAATCTACTGCTTGAGTTAATTCACCTTTAGGGCCTTTAACAGATACTACGTTATCTTTAGATACAGTAATTGTAACACCTGAAGGGATACTAATTGGGGCTTTTCCTATTCTTGACATTTTGCTATCCTCCTTTAATTAATAAACGTGACACAAAACTTCGCCACCAATGTTTAGTTTAGCAGCTTCTTTATCAGTCATAACACCCTTAGATGTAGATAAGATCGCGATACCTAAACCGTTTAATACTCTTGGCATATTCTCTACGCCAGCATATTGCCTTAAACCTGGTTTACTGATACGTACTAATGTACGGATTGCAGGTATTTTCGTAATAGCGTTATATTTTAAAGCTATCTTGATTGTACCTTGAGCAGTAGTATCCTCAAATTTGTAATTGGCAATGTAACCTTTATCAAAAAGTACTTTAGTAATTTCCTTTTTAAGGTTTGATGCAGGAATCTCTACAATTCTGTGATTTGCCTTGATGGCATTTCTTACCCTTGTAAGATAATCTGCTATTGGATCTGTATTCATTTTTTATATAGTTGTGATAGTGGTTTCCTTCCTGACCTATTCGGGACGACCTGCCATCGGTTAATATTTATTTTCTACTCAAGGAAAATACCTTAAGTACAAAGAAGCTGTGTTACCAGCTTGCTTTTCTAACTCCAGGTATTTTACCTGCTAAAGCCATATCGCGGAAAAGTACCCTTGATATACCGAAAGTACGCATATAACCACGAGGACGTCCAGTCAATTTACAACGATTGTGTAAACGTACAGCAGATGAGTTTTTTGGTAACTTATCTAATCCTTCATAATCACCAGCAGCTTTAAGTTCAGCACGTTTGTCTGCATACTTAGCTACTAATTTCTGGCGCTTAACTTCGCGAGCTTTTACTCCTTCTTTTGCCATTATAGATTTGTATTTTGATTTTTAAACGGTAATCCAAATTGTTTTAAAAGTTCCAATGCTTCAACATCAGTAGTAGCAGTAGTTACAAAAGTAATGTCCATACCTAAAATCTTGCTGATTTTGTCGATGTTGATCTCTGGGAAGATGATTTGTTCGGTAATACCTAAAGTATAGTTACCTTTTCCATCAAAACCTTTATCATTGATACCTTTGAAATCACGGATACGTGGCAAAGCTACGGAAATTAAACGATCTAAAAACTCATACATGTTATTATCACGCAAAGTAACACGTACACCTACTGGCATACCTTTACGCAATTTAAAGTTTGAGATATCTTTTTTAGATTTTGCTCCAACTGCCTGCTGACCAGAGATAGTAGTCATCTCCAAAATAGAGCTGTCCATTATTTTCTTATCAGTTACAGAGAAACGCCCAACACCTTGGTTAATAGCGATTTTCTCTAACTTAGGAACTTGCATAACGCTTTTATAATTGAACTTATCTTTAAGTGCAGTTACAATTTCCTCTTTATATTTACTTTTTAATCTTGGTACGTAAGCCATTATTTGATCTCCTCTCCTGATTTTTTACTAACCCTAACTAATTTCCCATCAGCATTAAGCTTTCTGCCAACGCGTGTTATGTCACCTGATTTAGGATCTATTAACGCAACGTTAGAAATATGAAGAGCAGCTTCTTTTTTAATGATACCACCATTTGGGGTAGCAGCATTTGGTTTTGTATGTTTTGATACAAGGTTAACACCTTCTACAAGGATTCTGCTTTTAGTAATTAATACTGAAAGAACTTTACCTTGTTGGCCTTTTGAATCGCCAGCTATAACCTTTACTAAATCTCCTTTACGGATTTTTACTTTTGGTGTAGTTACTTTATTTTTCATTTTATAATACCTCCGGTGCTAATGATACAATTTTCATGAATTGTTTTTCACGCAGTTCTCTTGCTACCGGGCCAAAAATACGTGTACCACGCGGCTCATCTTGTGCATTTAATAATACTGCTGCATTGTCGTCGAAACGGATGTAAGAACCATCTTTACGTCTGATCTCTTTCTTTGTTCTTACAACAACTGCTTTAGAAACGGTTCCTTTCTTGATGTTTCCAGAAGGCAATGCACTTTTAACGGTAACAACGATTTTGTCACCAATAGAAGCATATCTTTTTCCAGTACCACCAAGGACACGGATAACCAATACTTCTTTTGCGCCGCTATTGTCGGCTACGTTTAATCTTGATTCCTGTTGTACCATGTTATTTAGCCCTTTCTAAAATTTCCACTAATCTCCAGTTCTTGTTTTTACTCAGCGGACGAGTCTCCATGATCAGTACTGTATCACCAATACCGCAATCGTTTTTCTCGTCATGAGCCATAAATTTGGTAGTTTTCTTAACAAACTTACCATAGATCGGGTGTTTCACTTTACGTTCTACCGCTACAACAATAGATTTATCCATCTTGTTGCTTACCACTAACCCGGTTCTTGTTTTTCTTAATTGTCTTTCCATTTCGACTCTAAAGTTATTTAGTTTCACTAGCTGACTGAGCTTTACGCTTAGTCACTTCAGTATTTAATCGGGCGATATCTCTTCTTACCTTTTTAATGCGGGTAGGATTCTCTATAGCCGAAATTGTATGCGCAAATTTTAACTTTACTAAGTTTTCTTTTTCTTCTGCAATCCTGACTACTAGTTCTTCTTGTGAAAGCCCTGTGATTTCTGAGTTCTTCATTTTATTAATTTTTATGTTGTGGGCCTAGCGGTTGTAATAACAAGTTACTTACAACATTCAACCCATAACTTTTCTTATGCCTCTACGTAATCTCTACGTACTACAAATTTTGTTTGGATCGGTAATTTTTGAGCTGCCAATCTCATAGCTTCTTTAGCAATTTCTAAAGGAACTCCTTCGGCTTCAAAAATAATACGTCCTGGTCTAACTACGGCTACCCAGTATTCCGGAGCACCCTTACCTTTACCCATACGTACTTCGGCTGGTTTCTTAGTTACCGGTTTGTCCGGGAATATTCTAATCCAAACCTGACCTTCACGTTTCATGAAACGAGTCACGGCAATACGGGCTGCCTCTATCTGACGACTGGTAATCCATGTCGACTCTAAAGATTTAATCCCGAAAGATCCGAATGACAATTCAGCACCACGAGTTGCTAAACCTTTCATTCTGCCCTTTTGCATCTTTCTGAACTTCGTTCTTTTTGGCTGTAACATTTTATCTTAATATTATCGTTAAACGATCTGTTAACTAATTATTTACGAGGACCTCTATTCTGAGTATTTCCGCCTCTATTATCTCTTCCTGCACCAGGACCGCCTTGACCAGGACCTCTTCCGCCACGACCTTTGTCGTTTCTTCTGTCGCCACCGCCACGGTTATCTCTGTCTCTACCACCACCTGCAAAAGCACCTTCTGGTCTTCCACCTTTGCCTGGAGCATTGCTCGTAGCACCGATGTTTGGAGAAAGATCACGTTTACCGTAAACTTCACCTTTACAGATCCATACTTTAACACCTATTTTACCATAAGTAGTTAAAGCTTCTGCTAATGCATAATCAATGTCTGCACGGAAAGTATGCAAAGGAATTCTTCCTTCTTTATACTGTTCGCTACGAGCCATCTCAGCACCACCTAAACGACCAGAGGTCATAATTTTGATACCTTCAGCACCCATACGCATTGTTGATGCGATAGTAGACTTCATTGCTCTACGGAATGAAATCCTTGCTTCTAATTGTTTTGCAACACCTTCTGCTACTAATTGTGCATCAAGCTCAGGACGTTTAATTTCAAAGATGTTGATCTGAATTTCCTTCTTAGTCAATTTTTTCAACTCTTCTTTGATCTTGTCAACTTCCTGTCCTGCTTTACCGATCACAATCCCCGGACGAGCTGTATGAATAGTAACAGTGATACGTTTCAACGTACGCTCTATTACCACTTTAGCTACACCGCCTTTTGCAATACGTGCAGAAAGGTATTTTCTTATTTTTTCGTCCTCAACTAATTTATCAGCATAGTTGTTGCCACCGAACCAGTTAGAATCCCAACCTTTGATGATTCCTAACCTGTTACCTATTGGA
>NZ_JBFTIZ010000237.1:3871-13674 GCF_056395165.1 Pedobacter sp. 10L46_2 | reverse complement strand
AAACAACTCCTTTAATTTTAACATACAAACTTGCTAACCAATTAAAAGTAAATAGCTTTTAATTGGTTAGCTCTTGAATTTAAGTTATGAATACATCAAAGCTAGGGTATTTTAAGCGCATCTTTTTTTTAGGGATCATCATGTTGAATTATGGTGTTTTATCTGCATGCAGTAAGAAAAGTTCCTCAGCAGGTTCGGATAAACCAGAAGGACAAGCTTCTGGAAAAGACATCTATGTGGCTGTCAACGGAAATGACTCAAATAGCGGGACATTGGAGGCTCCGGTAAGTACGATTAATAAAGGACTTGAATTGGTTACTCCCGGTTTTACGGTTTTTGTAAGAGGTGGTACTTATAAGGAAAAAGTCTCTTTTGCTAAATCTGGCAGAAAGGATAAGCTGATTACTTTAAAGCCATATCAGGGAGAAAAAGCGATTATTAGTGGTGATGGCCTTTCTGTGTCTGGTAACGAAGCACTGGTTACAGTAAATAATGTAAGCTTTATTGTAATTGACGGTTTCGATATTTGTGATTTTAAAACCACTAATGCCTGGGCCAATGTTGATGGAATAGTAGTAAAAGGCGGTTCAAGTAATATTACCCTACGAAAGAATCGGGTATTTAATATCGAAAATAATGCCGCCCCCGAATTGGGTAGAAGTGGACATGGTATTCATATTATAGGCAATACTAATGTGGCACTTACAAAGATTTTGGTCGAGGAAAATGAGGTTTTTGACTGTAACACGGGTTATAGCGAAAACTTGACGATAAATGGATACGTGGATGGTTTTGAGATCAGAAAAAATAAGGTTTACAACGGTGAAAATATAGGCATTGTGGCTGCTGGCGGTTATGCTGCAAATCCCAACCCTTCGTATAATTATGTTCGCAATGGTATAATTGCCGACAATGAAGTTTTTAATATAGATGGGAAGACAGGACCAATTCCCGCCTATAAGGACCATAACGGTGCTATCGGCATTTATATTGATGGTGCCAGAAATATTTTGGTTGAAAGGAATCTGGTTAGAGATAGTGGCAGGGGTATAGGGATTGTTAGCGAAACAGATAATTTTCCCACTCAGGAGTGCATCGTCAGGAATAACGTAGTATACAATTGTTCATTGGGTGGAATTTATATGGGTGGATATATAGGTTATACCGGGGGAGGTACCAATAAATGTTATGTAGTGAACAATACTGTCTATCACAATAGCAAAGATTTGGGCTACTCAAATGAAGTTGAGGGAGAGATTAGACTAACAGAGAATTGCAACGATAATGTGATTAGAAATAACATTATTTATCCGAGACCAGATAGAGGCGTTTTTATCAATAAACAAGTTACTGGCGGTACAAATAATGTTGTTAGCGACAACCTGTATTATTCAGAAGGGTTAAGTATTTGGCGCTGGAATAATGTTCCTTATACTGATTTTAATTTGTGGAAAGCTGCTTGCGGTGGTGATGCTGGCTCTTTATGGGGGGCAGATCCTTTGTTTGTAAATAAACTAATTTATGATTTTCATCTTAAATCTGCCTCGCCTGCAAAAAATACCGGAACAGTTATTTCTGCTGAGATAAATGGTACAACCGACAAGGATGGGAAGACTCGTATTGTGAATAATTTGATTAGCAAGGGGGCCTATCAATAGTCTTTAATAAAGATTTGGCCGCCCTGCATTGACCCTTGACGAGGGTTATTTGTAAAAAAATCAATATAGTAAATTAATAATTATATATTTGCAGGCTAAAAAGTAACCTTCTTTTCTCGGTATTTGTTGAGATTAATGAATTGAGAACTGGAGAGTTATCACAACTGATTTAATAGGTATAAGTAAATTATTTTGAATGGTTAAATCTCTATTTGTAGAAGTTAATTTTATTAGATCTTCAATAAATTTCTTAGAGATTTTTAACTGTGAATGTATAAATAACAACCAAAAGCCTTACTGCTTGCGCAGAAGGCTTTTTAACTTTAAAGACAACCCGAATGCTTAATTTTGTTCTCTTTGGCCCACCGGGTGCAGGCAAAGGCACCCAATCAGAAAAATTAATTGAGAAGTATCAATTGATTCACATTTCAACAGGCGACCTTTTTAGGGCCCATATCAAAAATCAATCTCCTTTAGGACAACGCGTGAGTGCCCTGATTGCAGAAGGGCAACTTGTTCCTGATGAAATTACGATTGCTATGCTGGAGGAAGAAGTTGATAAAAATCCAAATGCTAAAGGATTTATATTTGATGGTTTCCCGCGTACGGTTCCTCAGGCCGAGGCTTTAGATGAGTTTCTTGAGAGTAAAGGAAGTTCAATCGCTGGCGTAATTGCACTTGATGTGGATCAGCAGGAGCTGACTAAGCGTATTGCGCAAAGACAAATTGAGACAGGTCGCGTTGATGATCAGGCTGATAAATTGCAAAAACGTATAGAAGAGTACTTCAGCAAAACGATTCATGTTTTGCCTTATTATGAAGGACAAAATAAGCTAAGTAAGGTGAATGGTATCGGAAAGATCGATGACATTTTTGCTGATTTAAGCGCTGTAATAGATAAATACTAGATCAATAATAATACAAGTAGCGGGGCGAATTTTTAGTTCTTCCCGCTATTTTCATATATCCTGAAAAGTTTTTTCAGGCTTATTTTTTTTAAAAATAGAAGGTTATGTCACAAGGTTCCAATTTTGTAGATTATGTTAAAATATGCTGTCGCTCTGGAAAAGGAGGGTCGGGCTCTGCACATTTGCACCGGGATATAAGAACTTCTACAGGTGGGCCTGATGGGGGTGATGGTGGTCGTGGTGGACACATTATATTAAGGGGAAATGCTCAGTTCTGGACGTTGCTTCACTTAAAATACCGTAAGCATATTATCGCTCAGGACGGCGCGCCAGGCTCTAGTGGTACCTCAACAGGAAAACAAGGTAAAGATGAAATCCTTGATGTTCCTCTGGGTACTATTGCCAAAGATGCCGAAACCGGAAATGTTCTTTTTGAGATTACTCAGGATGGCGAAACCAAGATACTTACTCCGGGGGGAAGAGGAGGCTTGGGTAACTGGCACTTTAAAACTCCTACTTTGCAAACTCCACGTTTTGCACAGCCAGGAGAGTCGGGCAAGGAAGAATGGATGGTGCTTGAACTTAAGGTTCTGGCTGATGTTGGTCTTGTTGGATTCCCTAATGCCGGTAAATCAACTTTGTTATCTGTACTTTCGGCTGCTAAGCCAGAAATTGCCGATTATCCATTTACAACGATTGTACCTAATCTGGGTATAGTGTCTTACAGAGATAGCAAATCTTTTGTAATGGCAGACATTCCCGGTATTATAGAGGGAGCTTCTAAAGGTAAAGGATTAGGTTATCGGTTTCTCAGACATATTGAACGTAATTCAGTATTGCTATTTATGGTACCGGCGGATACGCAAAGAACCATAGCCCAAGAATATGAAATACTTAAAGCAGAGCTTAAGGATTACAATCCTGAGCTGATGCAAAAACCACATTTACTGGCCATAACCAAATCAGATATGCTTGATGAGGAATTGGTAGCAGAAATGAAAAAGGAGCTTCCTAAAAATATTCCTTCCATATTTATTTCATCTGTGGCACAAAAGGGATTGGTTGAATTAAAAGATATGCTTTGGGCAGCTATTAATAGCTAAGCATTCTTTCGGTTCATAAACGAATGACCTTTCATTGTTCTATAAGCAATTAACACACTAATTAGCATTAATACAGCTCCGGCAAGAAACGGTGCTCCCGCAAATTTAATTGCAGCGCCAGGGCTTGTAAACCATGCAAATAAGTTTGTCATGAATAGAGGCCCTATAATTGCGGTTACGCTCATTAAACTTGTTAATGCACCCTGTAATTCGCCCTGTTCGTTTTGAGGGACATTGCCAGACATAATTGCCTGTAAAGCAGGGCCTGCAATTCCACCAAGACAATAAGGCACAAGGAAAGCAAACATCATCCAGGTTTCTGAAGCGAAGGCAAAAAGAAACAAGCCTACGGCGTATAATATGAAACCCACGTAGATACTCTTCTCATTGCCCAGTCTGGGATTAATGAACCGGATTAGTCCACCTTGCACTGCGGCTACAAGTACGCCTACCACCGTTAAGGAGATTCCTATCATAGAGGTGCTCCACTTAAACTTCTCTATATTGACAAATGTCCAGGTACTTTGCACAGAATGGCTGGCTATGTACAGGAAAACAAGCGCTATAATTAAGCCGCCAAGACCTTTATATTTTTTAAGCTGCATTAATGACCCAAGCGGATTGGCTCTTTTCCATTCAAAGGCACGCCTGTGTTCTTTATCTAAAGACTCTGGCAATACAAAATAGCCATAAACCACATTAACCAATGTTAATATTGCGGCGGCTATAAAAGGTACACGTGGCCCGATTTCTCCAAGTAAACCTCCTAATGCCGGACCGATAATAAAACCTACTCCAAATGCGGCACCAATCATTCCAAAGTTCTGCGCACGGTTTTCGTTTGTACTAATGTCGGCTATATAGGCTGTTGCAGTGGTCATACTTGCACCAAAGATGCCAGCTATGATACGGCCCACAAAAAGCCACCAGATGGTAGGTGCAAGGGCAAGGAAAATATAATCTATTCCGAATCCGAAAAGAGATAAGAGAAGAACAGGCCGCCGACCATATTTGTCACTAAGATTTCCTATAATAGGCGCGCAAACAAATTGCATAATGGCGTAAACAAAGGTAAGCCAACCACTCCATTGGGAGGCCTGGCTAATATTGCCACCAATGAGCTGTTCAATTAATTGAGGAAATACGGGAATGATAAGGCCAATGCCAATAACATCAAGTAGTAGGGTAATAAAAATAAAACTTAACGCAGCCTTTCGGGATGTTGCCATAAATTATAGAAATGTTTTAGACCGCGTAAGGTATAACATTTGAGTGGGAAAATAAAGAGCTATCCGTGTGTTATTAATTGCGGAGTTTGCAATTTCCAGAGGTTTGCATAAGCAGAGTTTTTGTTGAACAAAAGCTCATTATGTGTCCCTTCCTCAACAACAAGACCTTTGTCTAATACAATGATCTTATCCGCATTGTTCAGCGTACTTAGGCGATGGGCAATAACAATTACTGTTTTATGTTGAACTTTTAATAGATCAATCATTCTTTGCACATGCTGTTCAGACGCAGAATCCAATGAAGAGGTAGCTTCATCAAGAATAAGAATCTCGGGATTACTATATATGGCCCTGGCTATCGCTATGCGTTGTCTTTGTCCGCCTGACAGGGTAGTGCCATTTTCGCCAAGATAGGTTTGAAATCCTGATGGTAAAGTTTCTATAAAGTCAATAATTCCAAGCTGGGTAGATATATCTATGATCCTTTGCATGTCGGGTTCATAATCTCCAACAGCGATATTGTCGATAACATTACCTGCAAATAGATCAATCTTTTGCGGTACAACAGAAACCACATTCCGAAGAGAGGAGTTGCGAATATACTTGAGGTCGTACTTGCCAATACTCACATTTCCTTTTTGTATCGGATAGATGTTTTGGAGTATAGACATCAGCGTCGATTTACCAGAACCACTTTCTCCAACAATCGCTGTAAATTTACCTTTAGGTATTCTAAGGTTAAGGTTTTCAAATACGGTAACTCTTGTTCCGTAACGGAAAGAAACATTTTCAAAATGAATGTCACCTATTTTATCAGGAGTAAGGTCAATTTGATTTTCATCGTTTTCCCGCTCCAGGTCCATTATTTCAAACAATCTATCTGCTGCAATAACGGCATCCTGAACGGTCCTGTTCATGCCAATCAAAGAAGATACCGGCCCGGTGAAATAACCTATAAGGGTGTAGAATGATAAAAGCTCGCCGGGAGTGATTTTACTTTCCAGTACATAACCGGCACCTACCCATAACAATATAATGGTTAACAAACGAGAAACCAATTCAGAGGATGTTCCAGAAAAAACAGCGTTAATGTTCGATTTAAATCCAGTTTGCAACAGTTTAATAAAGCGTGTTTCCGTTTTTTCATTGGCATGTCCTTCTAACCCGAAGCGCTTTATTGTTCCTATTGCATTTAAGCTTTCAACCAATTGTGATTCCAGTTCAGCCGAATCTTCCATTAGTTTTCTCTGCGCTTTTTTGTTCAGTTTATTGGTTATATAGTATATCAGCAAATACAAAGGAATTACTGTTAGCATGATTAAGGCCAGCTTCCAGTAGTAAGTAAACATCATGATAAATGAGAAGAACACAATAAAGATATTTACCAGAAAATTTATGCTCACATCATTTAAGAACGTCCTGATCTTTACCGCGTCATTAATTCTTGAAATGATTTCGCCCACACGCAGCTTTTGTGTGGTCTTATCAGGTTCCAGAAACGGCCCTGTACAGATACCTTTTCATTCCCCGACTGGAATTCTTCAGCCGGCAGAAGCAGTACTAAAGCGCCGGTCCATTCTTTTTTAAACAGCTCGTGACTTTTGCGGTGCATCTGTCCGTCAATAGGATCCATCACCTCTACATACTTATTGGTAACCTTGTAAATTACTACATAGTGTTGCAGAATATCATGCACAATAAGATGTGCAACGGCCGGTTTGGGGATTTTAAACAAACTTTCAAATGGGCCTTTAACTCCCTTAGCCTCAAAACCCAATTTCTCGGCGGCTTCTACCATGCCAAGTACATTGGTTCCTTTTTTGTCGGTGCCTGCCAATTGTCTGATGCGTGCAACAGGCAAATCCAATTTATAGTGGGATGCTATAGAAGCAAGGCAAGCTGCTCCACAGTCGGTTATATCGTGTTGTTTTACTTTGATGCTCATAGCCTTCTCATATCGCTCCGCTAACATTTGGATTTACCCAATCATCTACCTTGTCGTATAGCAATTGGTATAAACTTCTTTCGGTTACCGTAAAGCGGGCAGTAAAATTCATACCCTTTTTTAAATAGCCCTTGTAACCATTTTTTAACATTAAATAATTCTGGTCCAAACTGCATTTTACTTTAAATACAGGTTGGTTATTATTAATTATAATGATGTCGTCAGAAATATCGAGCACTTTACCCTCAGCCAAACCCCATTGGTTGTAATTAAAAGCATCTATTTGAAAGYGTACTTCCTGCCCTTTCTTAATTAAGCCAATATCTGCTGGTTTTATATAGCAAAAGGCCGTTAGGTTGGTATCAGGAGATATTTCTCCTATTTTTTGATTGGCAAAAACGTAGGCTCCTTTTTGAAGACCAACCAAATTTTGTAAAGATCCGGCAATAGGGGCCCTTAATATGTATTGTTTTTTTTGTTCGTTTATTTCTACCTGTTGACCTGAAAGCTCACGCAATTCATTTCGCAATTGGTTTGCTTCGGTTTGCCATTGGGTTTTATATTTTGTACTTACCATCAAAAAGGCAGATTCTGCTTGTTCAAGTTCGAATTTGTACTTATCGTATTCAGATTCTGTAAGCACTTTATTCTGGTATAACTTGCTGTATCTGTTGAAGGTGCTTTCTGCTTGTTTTTTTGCTATTCGCGCATTTTCAAGTTCTTGGGCAAATTGTTGCCATGCAGCATTATATTGGCCTGTTTGAAGGCTAGGGTAGCTGTATCCGTTTCGATTAATGTAAATTAACAGCATATGTATATCCTGCAGGAACTGTCCAATTTGTCCCTGACGGTTTTGTACCAAAGCACCCTGCTGTTTGGGTAGTGCTCCATCAATGATTAAGAGCGTATCGCCTTGTTTAAGTTTCTTATTGTCTGTAAGCTTAAGCAGCGTAAGTCTGCCGTTTACAGGTATTGTTAGCTCCGTTTTTTCAACTGAAGATTGTAATAGTCCAGTGCTTTTTACACTTATTGGCGTTTTTATAAATGGGAGTGCGGCAAAAGTTCCAAGGATTGCAAAAACTGCAATCAGGTATATGAGCTTGGTTGAATTACTGATTTGTGATCGATAAACAAGTGAGGTGCTTGAAATTGTTTCGGCGGAATAGGTAGAAAGGGGCATATAGTTGGATATTAAAGCAACTGTTATTCTGAATTTCAGAATAACAGTTGCCGATATTTTTTCTTACAGGCTCCAAACCAGTTTCAAAACATTGGTTAATGTTTTGCTTAAGAAAGCTGAAGTGTCAGCTGCTACAGAGTTTACGGTTCCTACTACAGAAGTCAAAAGACTATCTAATATACCGCCAAGTAAACCACCGCCTTCAACTTTTGTCATTTCAGTTGTGTTCATTTCTTGAACACCAAGATTGTTTAATTCTAACTTGTTCATAATAGGGGGTTGTTATTGTTAAATTCCTTACTCGTTAAAGGCTTTTCAGGATACGCCTATGTTGGCCAACACTAAAACGAAAGTAATAATAAAAGTGAGAAAACCATGGCAGGGGAAATCTGCAAGAAAGCGCTAAATTGTTGACTTAGATGGGTAAAATATGGGTTTTTGACAAGAAAACCATTTGTATTAAGGGAAAATCGATAGCGTGTATGGATTTGTTCAATTTGTTCATTTAGTGCACTATAGGTAAGCGGGCACCTCATCCCCAAATTTAAGATCGTTTTAGATACTTTCTGTCCTTATTTTAAGGTATTCATTTCTATATTGAAGTGGCGTTTTTCCGGTTACTTCTTTGAACTGTTTGTTAAAGTTAGAAAGCGTAGTATAACCGGAATCATAGCTCACACTGTTGATGCTTATTTTGTTTTCGTTCAAAAGTTTGCGTGCATAATCTATCCTTAACTCCTTTAAAAAATCTGAAAAGGATTTGTTGACCCTCGATTTGAAATACCTGCTAAACGAACTGGGGGTCATGTTTATCAGTTCGGCGATCACTTCCAGACTTATTTTATCTCTATAGTTTTTCATAATGTACCTATAGATCTTATTCATCCGGTCAGATTCGGTTTTGTTATTTATTGGAATGTAGTTGACATGCGTGATCGGATGGCAGTCTGTTGAGTCTGCAATTGTATTTAGAATCTGAAGTAGTATAATTAATCGCGAAACCCCCTTTGCATTGAGGAGTTCGTGCATCATTTTACTTACCATCTTATTGGTTTTGCCATAAATTTCCAGTCCCCTTCCCGCTTTTTCAAATAGTAAACGGATGTTCTCCATTTCTTCTTTTGAACTTATAATTTCATTAAGAAAATTCTGAGGGAAGTATATTACTATGCCTAGCGTTTTTGATGATTTTTTGGTGTCAGGGTCATTTCTCCATAAATGTGGAAGATTAGGTCCTGTAAATACAAGGTCTCCTGGTTTAAATGGTTTAATATTATCTCCAATAAAGCGTGTTCCCCATCCTTTTAGAACTAAAAATAATTGATACTCAGGGTGTTGGTGGAGGCTGGGGTCGAAGTTTAATTCCTCCAGTCTCTTAACAACCAGTAATTTGGAATGAGGGATGGCAGATTTTTGAACAATGCTTTTCATTTGATGTGAAAGTATAAAAAAATAGAGCAATGACAAAATACACTTAGAAACTGATAATATTTAGATAGAATAATGATATAAAAAATAGCTTATTTGTATTTCCAAATATAATAATGACCCAATGAGAAAGATTATTTTTCTAATCGTATTAAGTAGTGTCTTGTTTCAGTATTGTTCAAATAAAACAAGAGTAGTCGGTGGAAATGCAGAGAAACAGCATCCCCGAAGAGCTGAGGTGCTTTTTTTAGGAAACGAAAGTACGCATCATAACTCATCAAAGCTTGCTCCGATGCTGATCAGTCCTCTTTTCGGACTGGGGATTAATGTCTCTTATACCACTGATACGAGT
>NZ_JBFTIZ010000237.1:0-3845 GCF_056395165.1 Pedobacter sp. 10L46_2 | reverse complement strand
CTTATACCACTGATACGAGTTTGTTAAACACTCAGACACTTAATAAATACGATGGTATCATTATTTACGGTAACTATGATACCATTACTCCGGACAAGGAAAAAGCACTTAAAGATTTTGTAGAGGGGGGGAAAGCTTTAATCCCTATTCACTCTGCATCTTTCTGCTTTCAGAATTCTGATTGGTATATTCAGGCCGTTGGCGGACAGTTTAGTACCCATAAAACAGGGGTATTCTCGGCGGTAACGGTGAATAAAAATCACCCTGTCATGAAAGGCGTTAATCCTTTCTCCTCATGGGATGAAACCTATGTTCATACCAAGCTTAATCCCGATATGACTGTTTTGCAGGAACGTGTTGAGGGCGATTTACATGAGCCTTATACCTGGGTTCGCAAACAAGGTAAAGGGAGGGTATTTTATACCGCAAGTGGTCACAATGATAGCACCTGGAAACAACCTGATTTTATAAAACTGATCAGTAATGGGGTCATCTGGGCTTTGGGAGATAAAGTGCAAAAGCAAATTGCCGATTACAAAATTCCTGTTGGCGTGTATTCTGATGCCAATATTCCTAATTACGAAAAACGTGATCCGGCACCAAGATTCCAGCATGCCTTTACTGCTGCTGAATCCCAAAAGCGTATGCAGGTTCCTGTAGATTTTGACATACAGCTTTTTGCATCAGAGCCTGATATTATTAACCCAATTTCAATGGCATGGGATGAAAAAGGAAGACTATGGGTAATAGAAACGATAGATTATCCAAATACAATAAGAAATAAAAATGGCAAGGGCGACGACAGAATAAAGATTTGTGAGGATACTGACGGAGACGGTAAAGCAGATAAGTTTACAATTTTTGCCGATGGTTTGAACATTCCTACCAGTATCATGTTTTCAAACGGTGGTGTAATCGTTGCACAGGCCCCTGACTTTATTTTCCTGAAAGATACCGATGGCGATGATAAGGCTGATATTCGTGAAAATATCATCACCGGATGGGGTAAAAGCGATACCCATGCCGGCCCTTCAAATTTAAAATACGGATTCGATAATCGGATCTGGGGAGTGGTGGGATATGCTGGCTTTGAAGGTAAAATTGGCGATCAGAATCTGAAGTTCAGTCAGGGGGTGTACAGTTTTACACCTGATGGCAAAAACTTTGATTTCAAAGGTAAGACCAGCAACAACACCTGGGGATTAGCCTTTACAGAAGAGAATGATGTGTTTATTTCTACTGCCAACAATACGCATACTGCATTTTTCTCGATGCCGGAAAAATATATGCAAAAAGTATTACCTGGTTCTAAGGTTCAACCGGTTCAAAAGATTGATGGTCATTATGAAATGCATGTGGTATTTCCAAATTTAAGACAGGTAGATGTGCATGGTGGTTTTACCGCCGCTGCAGGTCATAATTTCTATACTGCAAGGAATTTTCCTAAAAGTTACTGGAACAGCACAGCCTTTGTTTGTGAACCCACCGGAAGAGTAATTCACAGTGCCCTACTTAAAAAAGAAGGTGCCGGTTTCATAGAAAAAGACGGCTGGAATTTCTTGGCGAGTTCCGACGAATGGGTGGGTCCTGTACACGCCGAAGTGGGACCCGATGGTGCAGTGTGGGTAGCAGATTGGTATGATTTTATCATTCAGCACAACCCTACGCCGCGTGGATTTGAGAATGGAGAAGGTAATGCATACATCAATCCACTACGTGACCGTGTACGTGGCCGTATCTACAGAATTAAATATAAAAATGCGAAAGCATATACCCCAATTAAGCTGTCTAAAGACCATCCTGAAGGATTACTTTCCGCTTTAGAAAACGATAACCTATTCTGGAGAATGACTGCTCAGCGTTTAATCGTGGAATCTAAAAACCGGTCAGTTATTCCTGGACTTTACAAAATCATCAGCAATCAAAAAATAGACGAAATAGGATTAAACGGACCTGCAGTAAATGCGATCTGGACCTTACAAGGATTAGGTGCCTTAGATGGATCTAATGCTGAAGCCTTAAAGGCAGTGCAGGAGGCCTTAAATCATCCTGCAGCTGGTGTAAGAAAGGCTGCCATCCAAGCGCTTCCAAAAGACAATGCAATGATTGGCTCAATCCAAAAATCAGGTTTACTTAAAGACAAAGATCTTCGTGTTCGCCTGGCGGCTATACTTGCCATATCAGATATACCTGCTTCTGTTCATCTTGGACATCTTTTGTACGAAGCCGCTGCGGATTCGGTAAATGCAAAAGATAAATACATTGCTCAGGCATTGTATACAGCAGCATTACTGCATCATGAAGGGTTCCTGGCGATGTCTAAAACAGCCTCAAATCCATCTGCATATATTCAGACGATAGTTAAGGACATCCTTCCGAATGTGAAAAACAAAGATGTGGCTTCAGCTGAAAAAGAACATCATTCTGCTAAGCCTTCTGATGAAGTGGTGATCAACATCAAGGTTGTAGAGCATGTAATGAAGTTTAACAAAACCTCATTCACGGTAAAAGCAGGGCAAACGGTAACCATTAACCTGGAAAACCCGGATTTTATGCAGCACAACATGGTGATTTCTAAACCCGGCACACTTAAAAAAGTGGGTGCGGCCGCAGATGAAATGGCGAAGGATCCTAACGGTGCAGAGAAGAATTATGTGCCTGCTATTCCTGAGATCTTGTTCGCAACCAAGTTGCTGAATCCGGAAGAAAAAGTTACCTTACAGTTCACTGCACCTGATAAGCCAGGAGACTATCCTTTCCTGTGTACTTTTCCGGGGCATTGGAGCATCATGAATGGTGTAATGAAAGTAACCAAATAAATAGCAATCAAATATCTGCCGGTACATTATGAGTTTAAATATAAAGTTAGGTGTTAGTACATGGTTATGGACATCGCCATTTAAAACAGACACCATTTCACTGTTCTCGAAGATCAAGAGTATGGGATACGATATGGTAGAAATACCAATTGAAGATCCTGCACTAATTGACACAAAAAGGGTTAAAGAAGCACTTAAAGAATTTGATTTAGTGCCTGCCATTTGTGGGGCTTTTGGACCAACCAGAGATTTAACAAATGAAGATGTAAAGTATCATGATACCAGTTTTAATTACATAGAATCTTGCCTGGAAATAGCATATGAAATTGGGGCCGGTTTTTTTGCCGGGCCAATGTATTCTGCAGTAGGTAAGGCACGTTTAGTATCGCCTGAACAGAAAAAAATAGAGTGGGACAGGGCGGCGACCAATCTTCATAAAGTAGGGGGAATGGCGCAGGAAAGAGGACTTCAGTTGGCCATAGAGCCGTTGAACCGTTTCGAGTCTGATCTGATCAATACCGCCGAAGATGTTGTTCGCCTGATTAAAGATATCAATCATCCGACAGCAAAGATATTGCTGGACGGATTTCATATGAATATTGAAGAACCTGATATTGAAAGGGCAATTTTGCTTGCAGGTAAGGACCTTTTGCATGTACAGGTTTCTGAAAACTACAGAGGTACTCCAGGTACTGGTCAAACCCGGTGGGATGCCTATAAAAGAGGATTAGAAGCGATAAACTACCAGGGTGCGGTTTCAATCGAAAGTTTTACCCCTGAGATAAAAGAACTGGCCGGAGCGGTTTGCATCTGGCGTACACTTGCGCCAAGCCAGGATAGTTTTGCCGAAGAAGGGGGTAAATTTTTAAGAAACTGGAGTAAATAACGTATCAAATAAACATTGTATCAGTTAATAATATGAGTCAGAAAAAAATAAATATTGCCATTGTTGGACTTGGATTTGGTGCAGAATTCATTCCAATTTATCAAAAACATCCCAATGCAAACATGTACGCAATATGTCAG
>NZ_JBFTIZ010000236.1:0-12262 GCF_056395165.1 Pedobacter sp. 10L46_2 | reverse complement strand
GGATAAATACGAGGAAATAGATCTGGTTACAAAAGGGGGCAACTACGGTTGGCGTGCATTTGAAGGTGTTCATTCCTACAGGCCAGCAGATCCACAACCTAAAGAACATATTTTGCCAATTGCCGAATATCCTCATACCGAAGGCATAAGCATTACAGGTGGATATGTTTACCGTGGTAAGGTAATTCCATCCTTAAGTGGTAAGTATGTTTTTGGCGATTTTATGGGGCCGGTCTGGAACCTTTCCAAAGGTTCAAACAACAAATGGGTAAGAACAAAAATGTCAATTTCCAGAGATCCGGGATACTGGCATATCTACAGTTTTGGAGAGGATCTTAAAGGTGATATATATATGCTTACCGTTTTGCTGGAAAGCCAAAAGGGTGTGTTGTATAAAATGGTTCCATAATCTTTCAATTTTGACAATCATGAAACGAATAATTTTCTGTGTCTTGTGCCTTGTTGGCTTAATCTCTGTTGGAGTTTTTGCGCAGCAAACCAAGGTTGTTTATTTATCAGGAACTGATAAGGACAATACTGTTAAGTGGGAATTCTTTTGTACCAAGGGAATGAATAGCGGTAAATGGACTGAGATACCAGTTCCCTCTCAATGGGAACTACAGGGATTTGGTGGTTACAATTATGGTCATGACAAGAAAAAATCGGATGAGCAGGGGCTGTACCGCTATCATTTTAAAGCAGACAAATCCTGGGCTGATAAAGAGATTCAACTTGTTTTTGAAGGGGTGATGACTGATGCTGAAGTCAAAATTAACGGTCAACTGGCTGGAGCGGTACACCAGGGTAGTTTTTATCGTTTTAATTACCATGTAAATAATCTGTTAAAATTTGATGCCGATAATGTGTTGGAAGTAACCGTAAGTAAACAAAGTGCTGATCCTACAGTAAATGATGCTGAAAGAGAAGGCGATTTCTGGGTGTTTGGAGGTATTTTTCGCCCTGTTTACCTTAAGGTAATGCCTAAGTCGTTTATTAACCGTGTTGCAATTGATGCAAAGGCCGATGGGAATTTCGGAATAGATGTATTTACTGGCAATATAAAGTCTGGAGATAAAATATCCGTGCAATTGAAAACATTAAAAGGAGCTTCATTCGGAACTCCGTTAACTTACAGTGTATCTAATCCTGCAGATTCTATAAGGCTTGCCGGTAAGTTTACTAATCCTAGCCTCTGGAACCCTGAATTCCCAAATCTTTATACTGCTGATGTGAGCATAGTAAGAAATGGGGCCGTTGTTCATCTACTAAATCAACGCTTTGGATTCAGAACAGTAGAGGTAAGAAAGTCGGACGGTATTTATGTAAACGACACTAAGATTTTAATAAAAGGGGTAGATCGTCACAGTTTCTGGCCGGAAAGCGGCAGAACACTAGGTAGAAAGATTCATCTTCAGGATATTATGCTCATGAAAGATATGAACATGAACGGTGTTCGTATGTCCCATTATCCGCCTGATGCCGAATTCTTAGACCTTTGCGATTCTATAGGGTTATTTGTAATTGATGAACTAACCGGTTGGCAACAACATTATGGTACTCCCGTTGGGCGAAAGCTGGTTAAAGAATTGATAGTTCGCGACGTGAACCATCCAAGTGTTGTGTTTTGGGCAAATGGAAATGAAGGAGGGTTTAATTTCGATTTGGATAACGACTATGCATTTTATGATCCGCAAAAACGGGTAGTGATTCATCCCTGGAGTAATTTTAACAACATAGACACTAAACACTATCCTGAATACAGTTACATCGAAAATGCCGCTAAAAAACAAGATATACTGCTTCATACTGAAATGATCCATGGTCTTTACGACGGAGGACATGGAGCAAGTCTTGATGATAACTGGAAGCTCATTCGTCAAAATCCGAGGCATGCAGGAGGCTTTCTGTGGGCATTAACCGACGAAGGAGTGGTTAGAAAAGATAAAAAAGACAGTCTGGATACCGATGGAAATCATGGGGCGGATGGTATTGTTGGTCCTCACCGCGAAAAAGAAGGAAGTTTCTATACCATCAAAGAGGTTTGGAGCCCGGTACAGCCCAAAAAACCGGATTTTACTTCACAAAACATAACTATTGAGCTAGAAAATAACTACTTGTACACCAATCTTTCTGATTGTAAGTTTAGCTGGCAACTGGTTAAATATCCTTTGGCAACAGATAAAAAAAGTGGATTTACCCAAATTTCTTCGGGCAAATTATCAGTTGCATTGGCACCGGGTAAAACAGATAATTTCAAACTAAACCTTTCTTCTAACTGGAAGGATGCAGATGCATTGCGGTTTACCGCTACAAACAGTCAAGGTCGAGAAATTTATACCTGGATTTGGCCTATTAAAACCACCGCTCAAATTGCACAGAAGAATTTGATTTCTATAGTCAAACAAAAAAGTAAAATTACAGAATCAGAAAAAGAGAATGAATATGTTGTGGTACAGAATGGTGTAACATATACTTTTGATACGCAGACGGGTTATTTAAAAACTGTTGAAAATAGTAAAGGGGCAGTTTCCCTTGGTAATGGTCCTATCCTTGCAGGTGTAGATCAGACACTTCAGAGCTTTAAACATACTAAAACAGCAAATGGGGGAATCATAGTAGAAAGTTCTTACTCAGGTGAATCAACGCTGCATGCCAAATGGTTATTTGCTGCAGGAAAACCTGTAACTCTGGAGTACGATTATACACAAACAGGAACCGCAAATTTTTATGGGATCACTTTTAACATCGACGAATCTAAAATAAAAGGAATGCGATGGTTGGGCGATGGACCTTACAGAACCTGGAAAAACAGATTAAAAGGAGTGAGTACAAGCGTTTGGGAAAAGAGTTACAATAATACCATAACTGGCGAAACTTTTATTTACCCGGAATTTAAGGGCTATCATGCTAATCTGTATTGGGCAGAAATACAAGCGGGGAGTTCTTCATTTAAGGTATATACTGATAAATCAGACTTGTTTCTGCAGATGCTGAAACCGGATAAGCAACGTACATCGTTCATCCCTCATGTAAACCCTCCTTTTCCAGAAGGAAACCTTGGATTTTTAAATGCAATAGCACCTATTGGGAATAAATTTAAGCAGGCAGATTCAATGGGACCACAAAGTCAAAAAAACATTGCGGTGGGTTCAAAGGTATCAGGAAAGCTTTGGTTCGACTTCAATTAGGTCGTTTAGGTAAGTATAGGAGTTTTTTAGTACATTCATCATGTTTTAGCTTACGTGCTTTATGTATAAACCTATAACTTTAAAAGATATCGCAATAGCACTGGACCTTTCACCTTCAACGGTTTCCCGGGCGTTAAGGGATACTTACGACATTAGTGAAAAGACAAAAAAACTGGTAAATGACTATGCCACTCTTGTAAATTATCAATCCAACCCAATGGCGGCCGGACTGAGGAGTAAAAAAAGTAAATCTATTGGCATAGTTGTCCCTGATTTAGCAAATAGTTTCTTTTCACAAGCCATATCAGGAATTGAGTCAATAGCTGAAAAAGAGGGTTATCATACCATAATCTCGCAAACAAAAGATTCATATCACAAGGAAATCGAAGTGATTAACCATATGGCTAACCGCTATGTTGATGGTCTGATCATTACCATGTCTTCCGAAACAACTGAATATACACATCTACAGCAAATGCATAAAAGCGGTTTGCCCATTGTCTTCTTCGACAGGATTGTAGATGAAATAAATACCTATAAAGTAGTTTGCAATAATTTTGAAAGCTGTTATAAGGCCACTACGCAATTAATAGAAAATGGTAAAAGAAATATCGCTTTTCTAGCTAATGCACCACAATTGTCAATATCTAAAGAGCGGATAGGCGGATATAAAACAGCAATGACTGATCAGCTAATTTCATCGCGTGATGAACTGATCAAGTTCTGTCCTTCAGGAGGCAGCGATTATGAAGAAGTTGAACTGGCAATAAAACAATTGATGGCATTAGACGAGAGCCCCGATGCAATATTTGTGGCGGGAGACAGGCTGAGCATGGCTTGCCTGAGAGCTGTAAAAAATTTAGGTATTAAAAGCGATGAACTGTCAATCATAGGTTTTTCGAATGTAGATATTATTGATTTGCTTCAAACCCCAATTTCTCATATCAGACAACGAGCTTTTGAAATGGGGCAAATATCTATGACCATGCTTTTAAAAATAATTGAGACTAAATATCCAATTACTGACTTTGAAACCAAAGTAATTGATGCTGATATATTTTGGATGGAACATCTAAGCGTATGAAAAACAAACTTCAGTTAAAGTTCATGCTGATATTGGCATTGATGATTGGCATTGGTAAACAGACGATGGCTCAAACCGGCATCAGTCATATTTTAGCGCCAAAAGTTTTACCAGGAAAAGGACTTAAGCAATTCGATTTTTTTTATGCCGGTGAAGCCAAATCCCGCAATATGTATATTGTGCGTGGTGGTAAAATAACATGGTCTTATATAGATACACTGGGAAGAGGGGAAATTAGTGATGCAATATTAATGAAAAATGGAAATGTATTGTTTGCCCACCAATATGGCATTACTTTAATTAATTCCAATAAAAAAGTGCTTTGGAAGTATAATACACCAGAAGGGTTCGAAACGCATACAGCTCAGCTCATTGGCAAAACACATGTTGTATTTGTTCAAAATGGTAATCCGGCCAAAGTTTTAGTCATGAATATCAACAGTAATAAGATTGAAAAAGAATTTAAGTTACCTTTTAAAAGTGGTACTCACGGTCAAATCAGACATGCCAGATTAACAAAAGAAGGAACTATACTAGTTGCTCATATGGACTTGGGCAAGGTTTGCGAGTATAACATCAATGGCAAGGAACTTTTATCACTTAATGTTCCCAGTGTTTGGTCGGCCGTACAATTAAAAAACGGCAATATATTGGTCACCAGTAATAATCGATTTGTTCGGGAAATCACACGCAGCGGCACGATCGTTTGGGAGTACATTTTAGATGAAATACGCGATTATAAGGTTTCATCACCACAACTTGCAACACGTTTACCTAATGGCAATACACTTATAAATAACTGGTTTAACCAATGGGATAGTAAACTAGACCCTGAAAATGCACCGGTACAGGCTATCGAAGTTACACCAGCTAAAAAAATTGTGTGGGCACTCCGCTCATGGGCAGCACCGGTAAATTTGGGGCCATCAACTACCATCCAGTTACTTAAGGATATCGGTTCACTAGAAAAGTTTCATTTTGGTGAAATAAGATAAAGATGTTTTAAAAAAAGCCCCCATTCGACCGGGGGCTTTTTTTTTTCGTATAAAATTATTTTCATTGAATTTAATTGCAATTCTAAGAGTATAGGATTGGATTCTTTGTGTCTTAATTGTATGGAGGAAAAGAAACCAAAAAAAGATGATTGTGAGGAAGAGGGGCCTTTATCCTTTAGAGTTGAAAAAGTTTCTCCACAAAAAATAAAGGAACACTGGCAAAAAATAGCGAATAGAATTAATGGAATACCCAAGACGGCTCCCGATGCTGGTATTCCAAATAACAAAGATAATCCCAATAAAAATGATACCCATTACCATGGCCGATGTTTTAAATAAACATTTTCAGCATGTACTGAGCTTGAGCAGATCGCAATCGGCCTTTGTACAATTTGCCGTGTTTGGCGCCTATGCGGTGATGGGAATTCCTGCCGGCTTGTTTATGAAACGATATGGTTATAAAAACGGAGTATTACTTGGTTTATCACTTTTTGCAGCAGGTGCCTTTCTTTTTGTTCCTGCTGCTTATACCTCCTCATTTGCTTTTTTTGGTCTTGCCTTGTTTATCCTGGGTTGTGGCTTATCAACGCTCGAAACTGTAGCACACCCTTTTGTAGCTGCACTAGGAGACCAGCGCACAAGTGATCAAAGGATTAATTTTGCCCAATCTTTTAATGCAGTGGGCGCAATGCTGGGACCATTGATCGGCTCTTATTTTTTACTAAGAAACAACACGCCGGGAAGCACAGACCTAACTTCAGTAAGGATTTTATATCTGGTAATAGGGGGAGTGATTGTATTGATTGCCATTTCTTTTGCAATGGTTAAGGTAAAAGATACCACTGATCCACATGCCGTGCTGGCAGATGAAGCAGCTGTGAATGTTGATGTTGCACCTGATAAAAAACTTTTTGAACACAAGCATTTTGTATGGGCGGTGATTGCACAATTTTTCAATGTGGCGGCGCAGGCTGGAACTTGGGCATTTTTTATCAACTACGGACATGAAAAAATGGGATTCAGCGATGAAAAAGCCGGAAATTATATGGTCTTGTTTATGGGGTTAATGCTTCTAGGTCGCTTCACAGGTACCTTTTTAATGCGGGTAATTGCACCAAATAAGCTGTTGGCGGCTTTTGCCCTGTGGAATGTGTTAATGTGTATTATCGTAGCACAAGGATTGGGCTGGCCTTCTTATGTAGCCTTGCTGATGATCAATTTCTTTTTTAGCATCATGTTTCCTACTATTTTCAGTCTTGGAATCAAGAATCTAGGTGCCCACACCCAGCAGGCTTCCTCATTCATTTCTATGGGAGTTGTGGGAGGGGCCTTTTTTCCATTCATTATGGGAAGAATGGCAGACCATTTTGGAGTGGCTCATGCGTATTATGCACCCATTGCCTGTTACCTGGTGATTTTCTTTTTCGGAGCTAGATTTTATAAAGTAAAACATTAATGAAACGAAAGATAGTAAGTGTGTTCTTGTCAGGCCTTTTTTGGGTTGGTATGGCAAGGGCTCAGCACATCAAAATACCTTCTTTAACCCATACTGAACACCCAAGACTGCTCACCGATGCGAAAACGGGAAAAGCACGACTGGCCACATTGATTAGTCGTGAAGATTGGGCAAAAACTACATATGAGAAAATTACTGCTGAGGTAAGTCCTTACGTTGATCGGCATCAACAAGACAGCACCTGGATGGTTTCCCGCCTACAGATGTACTGGAATACCCATTCAACAGATGTTTTCATAAAAAATGGTGCTTATGCCTATGCAACAGGAAAAGCGCCTGTCCCAACAGTACGGTTTACCGGTACCAGAGATGTTGCCAGTCAGTATATGCGGCCTAAACTGGAAGATATTAAACCCTACATGGATCAGGATGGCAAGGTCTATTTTCAAAGCAAGGGATCCGGACAGGCCTGGGAATGGGTAGATCAGTCTAAAACAGGCAGAAGTATTGAATCGATAAATATTGAAATCATCAATAAGGCAAGAGATGCGGCAATGATTTACTGGTATACCGGATCAGAAAAATATGGAAAATTCGCTTACGATCTTTTCAAAACCTATATGACCGGAATGTATTACCGGAATGAACCAATAGACCTGAACAAAGGGCATGATCAGACTTTGGTAGGTTTGTCGTCATTTGAAGTAATTCATGAAGACATCCTGGAGCCTTTAACTGCATGCTATGATTTTTTGCATGGCTACATTCAAAAAAAACACCCCAAACAATTGCCTTTGTATGCAGAAACATTTAAGAAATGGGCAGATATTATTATTAAAAACGGTGTGCCTTTCAATAATTGGAACCTGATAGAGGCAAGGTTTGTTGCCTGCATCGCCCTGATACTTGAAAATGATCAGGTTTATCCGGATAAAAAAGGTTGTGGGTACTATCTGGATCAGATTTTGAATCAAACTCATACACGGCAATGGGCTCTTACCGATATTTTAAAGAAAGGCTATGATCCCAAGACGGGAATATGGGCCGAATCTCCGGGCTATTCGGTAAATGTTTTGGCTGATTTTACGGGTTTTGTAAACTTCTTTGATAGAACCATGAAAATGGATCTCTTACCTGAACTGCCTGTGCTTAGTCAGGCAGTTTCTGCACAGCCACAATACTTATTTCCCAATGGGTCTATCGTTGGATTTGGGGACACTCATTATGGGCCAATCCGCATGGAACCCATGGAAGATCTGATCAGGAATGCCAGGTTGCATGGAAAAAAACAACAGGAACTATATTATACACGTTTGTTAAAAACAATGCAGAATCTGCGACAAAAGGAGGAATCAGGTTTGCCAAAGTTAAGGACTGGTTTTATGTCTTTGTTTAGTAATCCACCTTTAACGCTTAGTGAATCGGTAGCAACTGGTTTACCAGAGGATTATATGACTGCCACTTTTTGGGCGCCTAATGTAGCCTGGATGGTACAGCGCAATGGTATTGATCCGCACCATGGCCTAATGATCTCTCAGGCCGGTTCAGGCGGAAATCATGCGCATGCGAACGGAATTGCGATGGAATTATATGGGAAAGGCTTGATACTTGCTCCTGAAGGGGGAATTGGAGGTAGTTATTTTCAATCCGATTATGCAGAATATTACTCTCAGTTCCCGGCACACAATACTGTAGTGGTAGATGGCATTTCATCATACCCTACTATGAAAAGTAACCATTTTCTTAAACTACAGGGTGCTTATCCGGAACCGGGTATAAAACAGGGATACTTTAAGGATGTTACTTATTCGAATTTACTGTTTCTGGAACCAGAGACCAATTCTAACCAGAACAGGCTAATGAGCATTGTACGAACCAGTGACTCTAGTGGGTATTATGTTGATGTTTTCCGGTCGGCTAAAAAAAATGGAGGTGATAAGTATCATGATTATATCTATCATAATCTAGGGCAGCGACTTAGTCTTACTGATGCCTTAAAAAAGCCATTGCCCTTAAAGGCTACTGATAAGCTGACCTTTGCCAATGAGGAGCTGATGGGTTATGATTATTGGTACGATAAGCAGTCTGTCGTTTCATCAGGCGATTTCAATGGCAGGTTTGAGCTAGATATTCCTGGAAGGGCAGGAGTATATATGAACATGTGGATGAAAGGATATCCGGATCGTGAGATTTTCAGCGTGAAAGCACCACCCTCAAAATCCTGGAGAAAAGATCAGTTGATACCTGATAGTATTGCCAACTTGCCTTTACCTACTGTTGTGGTACGTCAGAATGGAGCGGCATGGGAGCGCCCCTTTGTAGCAGTTTACGAGCCTGCCGAAGGTAATACTGGAGGAGATATTGCCAGGATCTCTTCATTTGCAGGGGTAGGAAATGATTCTTCTTTTGCGGGAATCCAGGTTGAAAGTAAAAATGGAATGATCGATTATATTTTTGCAGGGGCAGCGGCCGAAAGCATTAAATATCAGGATATGCAGTTTAAGGGAACTTATGGAATGGCGAGAGCTAAAGCTGATGGATTAGTGTTTTTGTTTCTTACTGATGGGAATGAACTCTCAAAATCTGGATATGGTCTGTTCGCCGGTAAAAGTGCTTCGGCAGTGTTGTCTTTTAAAGATAAACAAGCCTTTTTCAGCTCATCCGCCGAAATCAATCTAACACTTCCCGACGTTTACCTTAGTGATAAAGAAGTTTCAATAAGCTTTACCATTGAAGGAAAGCTGAAAAGAATAATAGGTAATAGATTGGAAAACAATGGAACAAAGGTTGTTTCTTTTATGATGCCGGCTTTGAATCTCACCGAAATTGCTATTAAACAGTAATACCAATATCTTTAGGTTATGACAAAGAAACTATCCATAAGAGATATTGCGGGCGAACTAAACATATCCAAGACCACAGTATCTCTTATTTTAAATGGTAAGGCAAAGGAAAACAGGATCAGCGATGTGTTGATCGAGCGGGTGGTAAATCATGTGGAGAGGAGGGATTATAAGCCTAACCAGCTTGCAAAAAGCCTTAGCACCGGTAAAACCATGATTATTGGTCTCATGGTCGAAAAAATTTCTGATTATTTCTTTGCGCAGGTAGCTTATCATATCGAAGAGCTGGCTTATCAGAATGGCTATAAGATCATTTATTGCAGTACAGATAATGATGCTCACAAAACCAGAGAACTCATTAATCTTTTTCGTGAAAGACATGTAGATGGATATATCATTACACCTCCGGCAGGCATTGAGCAGGATATCCAGGCATTGATTGATGATGGTTTACCTGTGGTGCTTTTTGACAGATATTTCGAAGAGGTAAATAGCAGTTATGTGATTCTTGACAATTATAAGGCAAGCTTCGATGCAGTAATGTACCTGATTAACAGTGGTCACGAAAATATTGCCTTCGTTGAACTTGATTCCGATCAGAGTCAGATGCTCGATCGGCGAAAGGGATACCTGGATGCCCTGGCAGTGAAAGGCCTTAAGCCGCTGTTGTTAAAAATACCGTTCTCCAGTACAATGGACCAAAAGGCAGCGCGGCTGGTCAACTTTATCAGGAATAATAATCAGCCAGAGGCTATTTTCTTTGCCACAAATTACCTGGCCTTTAGCGGAATAAAAGCACTTAATCAGTTAAATCTTAATATTCCAGGTGATGTGGCCATCGTTGCTTTTGATGATCATCAGGTCTTTGATATTTACGCTCCAACCATAACGGCAGTAGCACAGCCGATTTCAGAACTGGCAAGTCAATCCATCCGCATATTGCTGGATATGCTGGATCCTAAAAAAAATGCTCAGTTTCCTCAAAAGATAGTTGTCCAATCAGCATTCATCGTTCGTGATTCGACTAAAAAATAGCAAAGCAGTGTATTCCTTGTAATTAGAATTTTCTAAAATTTATTTATTTCTGAGTATAACTGATAAATTTAAGTGTCACTAGTGTATGACGACAATAAATACTTTCAGAAATCTTTTTTTCACAGTGGTAGTTGTTCTTGGCAGCAAGATCAGTTTTGGGCAGTTGAACACCAGGCAATCCATTGCCTATTGCACTTCACAAATCCATAAAACGCTTAGTCAGCTTCCTGCAGATAGTGTGAAAAATATACCAAGAAGCATTCTTTCTGGTCAGCAGCAATGGCAGTTCATTAACTATCAGGACTGGTGTAGTGGTTTCTGTCCCGGAATACTTTGGTATGCTTATGAAGGTACACATGATCAGAAATTTAAAACCCAGGCCGATAAATTTTCGCGCGAGCTTACACCACTTTCTACTAGGAAGGCATTTGATCATGACCTCGGTTTTCAGATTTTTAACAGCTTTGGAAATGGTTATCGATTAACAAAGAATCCTGACTATAAAAAGATCATACTCGCCTCTGCTGATACTTTGGCAACCCTGTTCAATCCAAAGGTAGGCACCATTTTATCCTGGCCACGACCAGTTCCCAATATGGAATGGCCACAGCATAATACCATAATTGATAACATGATCAACCTGGAAATGTTATTCTGGGCCTCAAAAAATGGAGGTGATAAAAGGCTCTATGATATCGCTGTATCACACGCCAAAACTACTATGAAAAATCATTTCAGACTGGATTATACTTCTTATCACGCAGTGGTTTACGATAAAGAAACCGGTAAAAAAATAAAAGGTGTAACCCATCAGGGGTATGCAGATGATTCCATGTGGGCGCGCGGACAAGCCTGGGCTATATATGGATATACTATGTGTTACAGGGAAACCAAAGACCCTTTATTTTTAGATTTTGCTCAGGAAGTGACTGATGTTTACTTGCAGCGATTGCCTGCCGATCTGATTCCTTATTGGGATTTCAGTGATCCTGCTATTCCAAAAGCCCCAAGAGATGCTTCTGCAGCAGCTGTTGTTTCTTCAGCTTTACTGGAACTTTCAACGTTTACCAAGGATAAAATTAAGGCAAACACCTATAGGGATAAAGCAGAGCAAATGCTAACTTCTTTATCATCAGTACAGTACCAGAGCAGACAAAAGAATAGTGCTTTTCTTTTACATTCAACGGGACATAAACCCAACGGATCTGAAGTTGATGCTTCTATTATATATGCAGATTATTATTATCTTGAAGCCTTATTGAGGCTTCAAAGGCTTCAAAAGGGCTTAAATCTTAGGAATGCCTTGAAATAAAAGCGTTTACAGAACTGCTTTTATTTGAAAAGTATTAGCCGGATGCAGATATAATCTGCCTATTTTAGGCTACTGAATTAATAAACTGAACAGGGGTGAGGATTTCGCTGATTTTATTGCTTTTTCTTTTTAGCCTAACAGGGCTAAAGGCAACGGATTTTCCTCCTGTGAGCTATTTGGGGATAGAAAATGGCTTGTCCAATAACCTGGTGCGTTCCATTTATCAGGACCACAACGGCTTTATGTGGTTTGGTACCCGCGATGGCCTGAACAGGTATGATGGATATGGATTTAAAGTATTTCGAAACAAGCTCAATGATCCGCATTCTTTGGTGCATAACATTATTCA
>NZ_JBFTIZ010000235.1:0-10597 GCF_056395165.1 Pedobacter sp. 10L46_2 | reverse complement strand
ATGTTAACCTTGCTCTGTTCACACCCTCTTTCTCATCGGCAAATACAATATGATCAGCATCTACAAAATTGTAAACATAAGTTTGCCACCATCCGTAATTAACACTATTTAAGGTATACTCAGTATCCTTAATCGTCTTCCAGGCATCACAAGCAATCCTTTTAATGTGGGCATATCTTCCTGTAGCCAAGTTGGGAGATATAGCAGCATAAACAAGCATTTGCCCATCCATCCTATCGATAAGATACTCCATACCCGCTTTATAAGCCTGCATCCCTGTGGTAACAGACTTATCATAAAAAACATCCGACTCAGCAGCAGCATGGCCTAAAAAGTCAATCTTGATCATTTTAAAACCACAAGCCTTTAACTTATCAATAATATAATCAACTCTTTTCTTGGTTCCCGGATGTGTAGGATCAAGTGCTCTGGCACCATCAAAATCATGATAATTGCCACCAACTTTAGTCCACATCTCACTGAATTTATACTTACTGCCCTCAGCTTCCCTATCGCCGCCAGATTTAAAACCCCAGTCGGTAAACGGAGCCCAATACACACCCGGCTGTAAACCTTTTTGCTTGCAGTAATCAGCAAATTCTTTCAGTTTGCTATAATCGCCACGCATACCGCCGGTAAAATTGTCCCAAAATGAATCAAGATCTATATAAGCAGTTTCATCATTTCTAAACTTTGGAAGCTCATTTGCAAAAAAATCAACGTTCTTTACTGCCTTTTCATAGGTCAATTTTTCCTGAATAACGCCCCAGCTGTTCCATCCAAAAGGAACCGGCTTTGTCCAGTTAAAAACAAAAGGAGGCTCTGCAATTCTGTTTGCCTTGCCGTAAGCTTCCAATCCGATTCTCCAATCAGCAAAATAACCAACAAATACCTTTGGCGACTTCACCACTGAGCCAGAAATAGAACCATGGATTGTTTTATCCCTGGTCACTTTCTCGTCTGTATATCCACCCCAAATGCGCAGCTCAGATAGGTCATCGCCAACGCCTTTGGTAAGCACCCCTGTTTTCCAAATCAAGTGCTCTACAGAGCCTACTATTAAGCCTTTCCTGCTATGGTTTTCATACACCGCGCCCACTTCTGCACTCGTGTTTTCTACTACAGCAGCACCCATAGATTTTGCGTTATAACGGATAAAAGTATCGTTATCAAAAGGAACAAAAAGCGTTCGGTTATCGCCTTTGGCCTGAATACTTGCGCTGTTAGAGATCAACGGAGCCATATAATTACTCTTAACATTACTGCCTTTTAAAGAAACTTCAGTAAAAAAGTAATCGTGACCCGGATAAACATAAAACACCTGTTCCATCTGTGGCAAACCGCTTTTAGTCAAAATTATGGTGTATTTTTTGCCAACTCCGAACTTGTCTTTAACAGCCGTTTCCGAGTACTTAATCAGCTCATAATCCTTACTAGGTTATATACAACTTCAGATTCCGCTCCGTAAGGAATATTAACAACCTGAGGATCATTACCTTTTCTATCAAAAGAGAAACCTTTAACAGATGACACAAGCAATACAAGAGAGAAAATAAAGATGCGTTTGAGCATGATGGGGGATGTTAATTGATTAAAAAGTTTACTATTCTACAGGCAGTTCCTTTACTATTTTGGTTCTTTTCTGCGCTGATAGTAACTTTTAATACGTGATCAGTATCGGCTAAATTGCTCCCAAATAAAACATACCAGGGCAAATGTAAAGATTTGCTCCATTGTGTAAACAAATCAAGTTGTTTTTCGGCACCATTATCAATTGAATAGCTAACAATACCGGCATCGGAGCCTGATACTATGGCCATTCCAACTGCATTACCTTTAAATTTTAATGTAAAAGATGACCCTGCAACGGTACTAACCAGCATAGGCACCTTTACAAAACCCGGGCGGGTACCCAAGCCATCTTCTGGTGTCCAGCTCTTTACCAGTTCCCAGCCGTTTTTATTTTCGGCAGTTTCTATGCTAAGATACCTTCCGCGGGTAAAACTTCCTTTATTTAATAAAGCAGGCAATTTTGTAGCCTTTTGCTGCTTAGCTTTACTTAGGCTGGATGACAACAGATCTTTTATGGCCTCAAAATACAATTCCTGACCAAATGGCGATGGATGCAAATCTTTAAAATCCTTTTCCCAGCTAAACTCATTGTTTGCCAGCTTATCTCGTATAGCCTTAGCCAGGTTAATAGAAGGCAATTGATAATGATCTGCAACCAGCTCATGGTTGGCTACCGAGGTAGGCACAATACCCGAATCGTACAGTTTTGTCTTATCAGGATCGGCAAACGACATCATCACAATATCCATTAACGGATTATTGGTTTTGGCATGCCTAACAATACCTTCAAGTGACTGAACCTGAGTAACACTATCCGTTCCGTTAACCTGATCGTTCACTGCCGCCTCCAGAAATAGAAGATCTACTTTACCCGAATCCAGCACATCCCTGCTTAATCTGAAGGTATGCGGCAAGCTTCCCAACGAAGGGATGCCAGCCGCAATAAAATGAAATTTTGTAGCCGGAAAACGCTCTTTTAAATAAGCGCATACCTTATCTCGCCAGCCACTATTATAAGTTATTGAACCGCCCAGAAAAGCTACAGTGGCATTTTTCTGTATAGAAATAGCATTGTAAGCATTCTGGAGGCCCTTTCTTTCTGTAATATACTTGCTAAATGGTAAGGTTTTAACCTGTGCAATAACTGAAGCACTACAAACTAAACCCACTAAAAAACACAGTACAAACTTTCTCATTTAAAAATCTATTTAGAATTAGATGAACTTTGAATTTTTAAAGTCCATGCATATTTACCAGGTAATTCAGTTGGTAGTTTCACAACCACAGAATCGTTGTTTTTAGTCCATTCCAGAGGTTTATTTACCCCCAGCATATAAACTTTTGAACCTTCTTTTGGCTGAACCGCTGTTAAAACCAGTTCATTATTTTCGGCCTTGTTAAAGATCACATAAGTGCTTTTTCCATCCTTACTTTGCGTAAATCTGATATTGTCGCCTTGTTTATAATTTTCTATACCTTTAGTGGCGTATATGGCTTGCTTGTTAATATCCAACCACTTGCCCATTTCTCCCAAACGCTCTACACTTGGTGCAGGAATTTCACCTTCGGCACTTGGGCCAACATTTAATAAGTAATTTCCGCCCTTAGCAGCTACATCAACAAGATTATCAATTAACGCCTGTGCCGATTTCCAATTTTGATCGTACTTGGCAAAGCCCCAGTTGTTGTTAATTGTCATGCAGCTTTCCCAGTAGTCCTGAGAATTGGTTTTTAAAATCTCTTGTTCTGGAGTTCCAAAATCACCGGCAGCATCCTGGTACTTATTCATACCTTCCATACCTCCGCGCGCTTTACCGATGCGGTTGTTTATAATTAAAGAAGGTTTAAGATTACGCAGATAGTTATAAAGGTCTTTTCCCTGCTCTTCTGTCCATTCAGGAATCCACTCTCCATCAAACCATAAAATGGTTGGATCGTATTTCTTGATCAATTCAGCCAGTTGAGGCTTTAAATACTCTTCTCTGTATTTGTTGAAATCTGGTTTTACATCAGGCTTTTGCTTAGGATTAGCATCTGGCTGATGCCAGTCCATAATAGAATGATACAACCCGAACTTAATTCCGGCAGCTTTACATGCATCAGAAAGTTCTTTTAAAATATCTCTTTTAAAGGGAGTAGCATCTATGATATCATATTTGGTCACTTTACTGTCCCAAAGGCTAAAACCATCATGGTGTTTAGAAGTGATAACGATGTATTTAGCCCCTGCCGATTTAGCAATCTCTACCCATTTTTTAGCATCAAACTTCTGTGGATCAAATTGAGCAGCATATTTTTCATATTCGGCAGGCATACGTTGGGTTTTAGCTGCTTCAGACTCTTTTAAATAATCTTTTTGTGCAAATACCGAAAATGACATAACCAATCCGATAATAAGCAAATTTAACTTTTTCATACATTAGTAATTTGGTTATAGCAAAGAAAAGGATATTGGATATTAATAATTCTATTATTATGTCAATTCATTAAGCAATTTTAGCACACTTCGTTATTGGACCATTCCGTTATCTCGACGATAAAAGAATTCTTGAATGAGCATAACCAAGAGATCTCTTCTATCGTCGAGATGACGATGTGCATACAGTACACCCACACCCTTCCCTAAAATAAGTACTTTGTACTTAAAAAGTTAGAGCTGTTGCTATCAACAATTGCATTTATCAAATGCTTGTTGTTTTCATTTAGCTTGGTGGCAACTAACGACCTTATAGAAAACGATCTTAAAGCATCTACTACTGAAAGCGTACCCTCGGCACTATCTTTTCTGCCAGTAAACGGAAATACATCCGGACCACGCTGACACTGGCAATTCACATTTACTCTGCTCACCTGATTCACCAAAGGATCAATAAGTTCAGCTATTTCTTCATCATCATTACTAAAAATACTTACCTGCTGGCCGTGTGTAGATTCGATAAGGTACTCAATAGTTTCTTCCAGATCATCAAAAGGTACAACGGGTATAACCGGGCCAAACTGCTCTTCGGTATATAATTTCATACCTTTTTTAACCGGGTAAACAATTGCAGGAAATACAAACGATTCATTTGTAGCACCACCATTTTCATTTATCACATGGGCACCATTGGCTATGGCATCTGCAATACACTCCTGTATATATGCAGGTTTATGAGGTTCAGGTAAAGGAGTTAATGATACACCATGCTCCCAGGGCATCCCAAATTTAAGCTGCGCCACAGCTTCAGAAAGCTCCTTTAAAAACACATCAGCAAGGCTGCGATGTATAAATACGATTTTTAACGCCGTACATCTTTGTCCGTTAAACGATAAAGACCCCAACACTGTTTCCTGTACTGCTAACTTTACATCAGCATTTGCAGTTATAATGGCTGCATTTTTAGCATCCAACCCAAGTATTGCACGTAAACGGTTTACTTTAGGATGCAGCTTTTTAAGCTCATTGGCTACCTTACTTGAACCAATAAGGGTTAACACATTTATATCGCCCGATTTCATCAGGTTAGGAATGATCTTATTACCACGACCATATATGGTGTTTACTACGCCTTTCGGGAAACAGTCTCTAAATGCCTCCAACAATGGGTAATGTAATAAAGTACCGTGTTTTGGTGGTTTAAACAATAAAGTATTGCCCATTATCAGGGCCGGAATTAAAGTAGTAAAAGTCTCATTCAATGGATAATTGAACGGCCCCATACATAAAACCACACCCAAAGGAGAGCGTCTGATCTGTGCAACAATACCCTGTTCAATGCTAAATTTAGACGACTGACGATCAAGGTCTTTTAATGCATCAATTGTTGCATAAATATACTCTACCGTACGGTCAAACTCTTTAACCGAGTCTGCATGAGATTTACCAATCTCCCACATCAATAGTTTAACTACTTCGTTTTTCTTTTCAATAATTTTGTGCGTAAACTTCTCTACGCAGGTAATTCTATCAGCAACGCTCATGGTTGGCCATTCGCCCCTTCCATTGTTATAAGCATTAACTGCAGCCTTTAGTGCTTCGGAAGCCTCAGCTTCATTACATAAAGGATAAGTGCCAATTACTTTACGCTTTAGTCCTGTTGGAGTTTTGATACAAATTGGCGACAGTACTTCGTGTACTTCTCCGCTCCAGGAATGCATTTTTCCATTACTTAAGTATTCTCGCTGATGAACCTCTTCGGTTAACCTAAATTCTTCAGGTATGTCGCGTTCGTCAACAAAAATCGAGTCAAGATGATCTTTAAAAGTCATTAATATATAGTTAGAGATTAAAATAGATTATATGTTAAAGATCACTAATTACTTTGTATTTTGGAACTAATGTTTTCATTATTACCCAAGCCACCAGGTAGGCAACAGCACATATTGTAAACATAATTGTGTAGCCGGTTTCAATATGCCCTAGAGCCTTATAATGGTCAAATAACCCACCACCCAGTTTTGTCATAACAACACCGCCAAGGCCGCCAAGCATACCACCAATACCTACAACAGAACCAATTGCTTTTTTAGGAAACATATCTGAAACTGTGGTAAACAGGTTTGCCGACCATGCCTGGTGCGCAGATGCACCAACACCAATTAACAATACAGGCATCCAGAAAGATATATGGCCCAAAGGCTGTGCAGCAAGCACAACAAGCGGAATTACCGCAATCATTAACATTGCTTTCATACGGCCGTCATATGGTTCATATCCTTTTTTAATAAAATACATTGGGAACCAGCCACCGCCAATACTTCCAACCATTGTCATGCTGTACAATACCGCTAATGGGAGCATGATCTGAGTATCCATCATGCCATACTGATCTTTCAAATAAGCAGGCAACCAGAACAGGAAGAACCACCAAACACCATCCGTCATGAATTTACCTACAGCAAAAGCCCAGGTTTGTCTGTATGTAAGGAGTTTGAACCACGATACTTTTGTTTCTTCAGCTACACCTTCACTATTGATCACTCTGGTATCAACATCATCTGCTTTTATGTAAGCGAGTTCTTCGGCCGAAAGTCTTTTTTGTTCTTCAGGTTTTTCATAGTATTTATACCAAAATATAAGCCACAAGAAACCTATTGCACCTATAAATAAAAAGGCAGCTTCCCAGCCCCATTTTGCTGCAATAAACGGGACACTTAAAGGTGCTAATACCGCACCAATATTGGTACCTCCGTTAAAAAATCCGGTAGCAAAAGATCTTTCCTTTTTAGGAAAATACTCTGCAGTAGCTTTAATTGCAGCCGGAAAATTCCCAGCCTCGCCAAATCCCAATACTGCTCTGGCAACCATAAAACCTACAATAGAAACAGAGGCAACGCCAATACCCATAAAGCCAAGTACTGTGGAAATGCTTTGACCTATTGGAATAGCAAAGGCGTGTATAACTGCACCTACCGACCAAATAATGATGGCCCAGGCATATCCTTTTTTAGTTCCAAGTTTGTCGATTATCCGCCCTGCAAAAAGCATCGATATAGCGTAAACAAATTGAAAAACAGAAGCAATGTTTGCATAGTCGCTGTTGCTCCAGCCAAAAATCTCTTCTAAATGTGGTTTAAGTAAGCTTAACACCTGTCGATCAAGATAATTCACAGTAGTTGCGAAAAATAATAATGCACAGATAGTCCACCTGTAATTACCTACTTTTTTTTCGTTCATTATATTTGGTTTAGTATTTGGTTGGGTTGTTTTTTTATTTTGTTTTGGCTAGTGCTTCTGTAATGCCAAAGGTTTTTATGTTGTTATAATTTTCTTCTACTGTTTTAATAAAATCTTTAAGGCCTGGCAGGTCGGTTTCCCATAACTGCTGATCTGACAATACTGAGTTTACATACTCAGCTTCGTCAATCTTGCTTTTTTCATAGAAATAAGCAGCCTGATCGTCAGTAATCAGGTATTCCTTACCATCGTATTGCCCAAAGTACTGATTTTCTTCCTTTTTTTGAGTTCTCATGAAACATAAGAATGCAGCAAAACCGAAAGCGATACTTGATGGAACCTTATTAAATAGCTTATAATATTGAGTTAAAACAGGTAATATCCTTATTTTCATTTTCATGGTATACTGAAAAGTGATATTGATCCATAAATGTTTAATGTATGGATTTGCAAACCTGTCCAGAACCGCGGCCGAAAAAACCATGGCCTCATCGCCCGGAACTTCGTAAGGTATTGCAGGCACAATTTCCGATTGCATTACCTTTACGATATAGCTTTTTATGGCTTGATCGGCCATTGCATTTGCTACGGTATCTATACCAGCTAAATAGGCAATCCCAGATGATAAGGTATGAGAACCGTTTAACAGCCTTACCTTTAGCTCTCTGTAAATTTCGATATCAGGTTTTACAATTATGCCCTTATCTGCTTCCTTAAAGCTTAATAGCCCGGCAACTTTTTCGTCACCCTCAATAGCCCATAAACGATAAGGTTCAGCCATGATCAACAAGTTATCACTGTAACCTAACTGTTCCTCTAGCTTCTCTAAAGTTGCGACATCAGGCTTACCGGGAACAATCCTATCAACCAGAGAATTGCAGAAATGAGCATGCGCTTTTAGCCAGCTTACAAATTCAGGTTCAAGCTTATTAAATTCGGTAAGTTCAAATACAATTGATTCTAATTTTTTTCCGTTTTCAGGAATTAGTTCTGTAGCAATAATCACAATATCAGCAGCATTAATATCTCCAAGCGCTTTATATCGTGCATAAAGCACAGCCAATAGCTTTGCCGGAAAAGAAACTGGAGGAGCTAAATCAATGCTTTCTTTTAATAAGCTAATACCAACCTCCGTTGTATTGGAGACAACAACCTGTAAAGCGGGACTTTGTCCGATTTTAAGTATATCGCTCCACTCCTTGTCGGCCGATAAAACTCTGCTGATGGACGAGGATATAATGTTCTCTTTAACAGTTTGTCCGTTCTCCAGACCCCTTACGCTGATTGTATACAATCCATTTTGCTCATTAAAATCTTTAAGGTCGCCTTTACTAGTCGATTTAACAACAGCTACCCTGCCATTAAACAAACCCTTACGGTTTGCTTTATCAATAAAATAATCTGGAAGCCCGCGTAGTAAAACACCGGTTCCAAACTGCAATACCTTTTCAGGAAGATTTAATAATGTGTTATCAGGAATGATAACGTTTTCATTTTTTAGGTTCTTTAAAATATCTTTAGAAATAGTCATGTTGAAATTTCGCTCTGTCTAAAACAATTCTACATAAATATTATAAAGAATGAATGTTTTAAGAGGAAATTATTTACGCAATCGTTATCGTTACAATCTGTTACAATTGCCTGCTAAATCCGTAAGAAATGTACTATCCAAAAAGATCACTGCTCAAATAGCGGTCGCCCCTATCGCATGCAATGAACACAATTAGTCCTGATTCCAGTTCTTCGGCCAATCTTAATGAACAGGCAAGTGCCCCACCGGTACTCATACCTGCAAATATGCCTTCCACTTTAGCAAGTTTACGTGCAAAATCTGTGGCTTCCTGCTGTGAAACATCCATTACCCTATCTACCCTGCTCGGATCAAAGATCTTTGGCAGATAAGCCTCTGGCCATCTTCTGATTCCTGGTATTGATGATTCTTCAGTTGGCTGGCAACCTATAATCTGTATATCCGGGTTCTTTTCTTTTAAAAACATAGAATTACCCATAATACTGCCGGTTGTGCCCATGGAGCTTACAAAGTGGGTAATCTGCTGATTGGTGTCTTTCCAAATCTCAGGACCGGTGGTTTTATAATGGGCCAGGTAGTTATCTGGATTTGAAAACTGGTTTAACAAGAAATAACCTGGTTGGGCGCCTTTCTCCTCTGCATAATCCCTGCATACTTCAATAGATTCAAGCAAAGTAACCTTTGCCCCGTATGCTTCCATGGTTAGGGTACGTTCACGTGTTGAATTAGAAGGCATTACCAGCTCAATCTCCAGATCATATATAGACGCAATCATCGCTAAGGCAATACCTGTATTACCGCTTGTAGCTTCAATCAGTTTTGTTCCTTTCTTAATATCTCCGCGATCTATTGCACTGCGGATCATATTTAATGCTGCCCTATCTTTTACACTGCCTCCGGGATTGTTCCCTTCCAGCTTGGCAAAAATCTTAACGTTCGGATTAGTATGTAACCTCTGAATTTCTACAAGTGGTGTGTTTCCAACAAACTCAACAATATTTCCCATTATTAAACTACGCTTTTCTCTGATTTACAATTTTATTAACGACTCTAATTTTAAGGTTGCTTGGTTTCGATAACCTTAACTGCCGACTGATGATATACGGTTGAATGTGGGGGCACGCTTTTAGTTAACCAAACGTTTCCACCTATAATACAATCGTGCCCGATAACGGTATCGCCACCTAAAATGGTTGCGCCCGAATAAATAATTACGTGATCTTCTATAGTTGGATGCCTTTTTATGCCCACCATGTATTTCTCTACGCTTAATGCGCCAAGAGTTACGCCCTGATACAGCTTTACATAATTTCCGATAACGGTAGTTTCTCCAATAACGAGGCCCGTACCGTGGTCAATATAAAGATACTCGCCTATTACCGCACCGGGGTGAATATCTATACCGGTAATGGAATGCGCATATTCAGTAAGGATTCTGGGTACAATAGGAATTTCGGCTTGCAACAAAGCATGTGCAATCCTGTACAAGGCAATTGCAAGGAAACCGGGGTAACTTCTGATAATTTCAAACTCACTTTTAGCAGCCGGATCGCCTTCCAGAATTGCAGAAATATCTGTATTCATCCTTCTGTACAACTCTGGTACACTCTCAAAAATCTTTCTGGCTATTCCTTCATTATCGCTATGCTCACAAGCTTTGGTGGCATTTAATATCCTTACCAGCTCTTTTTCTTGCTTTAAAAAGAAACGCTTAATCTCATTAATTGAATAATCTGGCGAGGTTAAACGCTCTGGATACAACAAATTCATTAAATTCATTGCCCATTCAGCAACTTCCTGATTGGATGGTACAGCCTCAATTTGAAGCTGTTTATTAT
>NZ_JBFTIZ010000234.1:0-12533 GCF_056395165.1 Pedobacter sp. 10L46_2 | reverse complement strand
TCCTTTAGATTTGTTTTTGATAATTTAGAATGAGAAGGAAGCAGAAGTAAACTATTCGTTCCTCAGAGTTTAGACTCATATCTCGATTTAGACTTCTGCATCCCTTTCATCAGGAACTCAAATAGAAATTAGGGCTAGTGACCCACTATCAAGGAGTTGAGCAGAACTGATGAATTCTCATTTCACTTTCTTAAAACGAATTTATGAAAAAGATTTTTATTGGAATCGACATTAGCAGCAAAACATTGGACATCTGTGTAAAGATTGATGGCAAAGTTCAGTATTTTAACATTCAGAACGAGATTAAGGCAATCAGATCATTATTCAAAAAGTATGCATCTGTAGAAACGGTGGTCGCAATGGAGAACACAGGTCGCTATAACTGGAACCTTCTTGAGGTTTTGGCCTGCATGAATCTTAGCGTCTATGTTCTTTCTCCGATGCACCTGAAGAAGAGTTTGGGGCTTACAAGAGGAAAGAACGACAAGGTTGATTCGCTCAGGATCTGCAGTTTCATAGAAAGGAACCAGCAGGAAAGTAGACCATGGAAACCATCGTCAATGCCCATCAAAAAGCTTAAGGTCCTGCTGGCCGAGCGGGCATCAAGGATAAGAATGAAGGGCCAGCTTGCCAGACAGCAGCATGACTACAAGTTGATGAAAAGCCTGGGCATGGACAAAGAGCTGCTCAGGCTGAACAAAAAACTGATCGAAGCGATTGATGTTCAGATAAAAAAGATCGAAGCAGATATCGAGAAAAATATCATGGCTGATGGCACCCTTAAGGAAAAAACCGAACTTATACGATCTGTACCGGGCGTAGGAAAGGTGGTATCATGGATGATGATCGCAAAGACCGAGGCATTCACATCGATCAGTGAGCCTAGAAAAATGGCCTGCTACTGTGGCGTTGTTCCATTTGACCACCAATCCGGAACATCGTTAAGATATAGGCCAAGGGTATCTGTTTTTGCAGACAAGCCGATGAAAAGCCTCTTACATTTAGCCGCTATGAGCGCAATCAGACTGAAGAATGACCTTAGCATATATTATAAACAGAAGGTTCAAGATGGTAAAAACAAAATGAGTGTCCTGAATGCTGTTAGAAACAAAATAATCCACAGAATCTTTGCCGTCATAAAAAACCAAACCATTTATAAAAATGATTTGGTTTTGTCATAGAAATCGAGATGACGATTGTATTATAACGATCATATTCACAACATACTGTAATGTTGCTTTCTCTTTTAAATTAGATATGCTGCAAAATCCAGCCTATCCAATTTAATTATACTTTAATTATTAAATGCATTATATTAACACTATGAAATCAAAAAGCCTCTCCTTAATAATTGTATTTGCGCTGTTATTTGTAATTACGAGAGTTAAAGCACAAACCGGCTTATCTCCAGTAAAAGTCAATCTTCAACTCATATCCGATCAATTATCATATCCCACAGCATTTGCGGCGCCAAATGATAAATCTGGTAGTTTATTTATTTGCGAACAAAAGGGGCGGATCAGAATTATCAAAAATGGTAAACTTCTATCCAAACCCTTTTTAGATTTCACAGATGAGGTACTGATGATGGGAAGTAGTGATGAAATGGGATTGTTGGGGCTGGCCTTTCATCCTCAATACGCAGAGAATGGCAAGTTCTATGTTTACTTTAGCAAGCGTGTTCCTAAAACTCCGGGCATAGACCATCAAAGTATTATTCGTGAATACAAAGTTTCTACAGAAAATCCTGATCTGGCTGATAAAACCAAATCAAGGGAAGTTTTGGTTATTGATGAACCTGAATCTAACCACAATGGAGGAGACCTAAAGTTTGGCCCTGATGGGTTCTTATATATAGGCCTAGGAGATGGCGGTGCATATAATGATATGCACGGTACTTATGGCAATGGACAAAATTTAAATACTTTACTTGGTAAAATACTTAGAATTGATGTAAATACGCTTCCTTATGCCATTCCAAAAGACAATCCATTTATAGGAATGGAGAATACAAAACCTGAAATTTATGCATATGGTTTTAGAAACCCGTGGCGGATTAGCTTCGACAAACTTAACGGAAGATTGTTTGCCGGAGATGTGGGTCAAAAGAATTGGGAAGAAATTGATATTGTTACCAAGGGTGGAAATTATGGCTGGCGGGTTAGGGAAGGTACACATGTTAAATCTCCAAATGATCCTGATCCAAAAAACTGGATCAACCCAATAGCCGATTATGGCCGTAATGAAGGTATCAGTGTTACCGGTGGCTTTCTTTATCGCGGTAAACAACTCCCGCAGCTTTTCGGTAAATACGTTTTTGGCGATTTAATGGGAACCATTTGGTCATTAACCGACATTAACAAAGAACTCTGGAAAATGGAAAAACTCTCTATTTCCCGGGAACCTGGAAATTGGCAGATCTATAGCTTTGGTGAGGATCGTAACGGCGAAATCTATCTGCTTGTTAACCTGATTGAAGAAGAAAAAGGTGCGATTTATAAGATCATACCGGGTAAGTAGTTTTTACTTTCTTACCCATCTTTTTTTGAATTACTTCAAAATGAGGAAGCTCATTAGGACTAACCATCGAAATTGCTTCTCCGGGTGTGTCAGCACGGCCAGTTCTTCCAATACGGTGAATATAATCTTTAGGTGACCTTGGAAGTTCATAATTAATCACAAAAGGAAGGAAATTAATGTCAATTCCTCTCGCCATTAAATCTGTTGCTACTAAAACCCTAAGTTTACCAGATGTGAACAGCTTTTGCGTCAATATTATTTTTACGTAGCTTGTTTACAATGGCATCAACCTGATGAACCGAAGAAGCAAATACCAACACTTGTTTCATTTCATGATGATTGATCAGATGACGTAAAAACGGGCCCTTTTTCTCATCTGTAACTATATACGCTATCTGGTTGATAAGGTCAAGTGAATCTTCTTCAACCTCAATTTTAATAACTACCGGATCATGTAGTAAGATTTGGTGAATGTGTTGCAAATCATCACTCAATGTAGCAGAAAACAATATATTTTGGCGCTTTTTAGGTAAAAGAGAAATGATTCTGTTTACTTCCTCTTTAAACCCTAGATTAAGCATCTTATCTGCTTCGTCTAGCACCAATGTTTCAATGGTAGATAGGTGCACGGCATTTGATTCTACCAATTCCAATAACCTGCCGGGTGTAGCAACAAGCACATTTACACCTTGTAAAGCCATCATTTGCGGGTTAATAGAAACACCGCCATATACTGCCAATGTTTTAATGGGCACAGTGAGGGCCTTACTAAAAGTCTTAAAAACATCTTTTACCTGTTCGGCTAGTTCACGTGTTGGTACTAAAACCAATACATTCGCATGGCGATTTTTTACCCCTGCTGTTTCTTGCAAATTCATTAGAATTGGCAAAACATATCCCGCAGTTTTTCCAGAACCTGTTTTAGCTATACCCAGCACATCTTTTTTGTTTAATATGGCTGGTATAGCAGTTTGTTGAATAGGAGTAGGTACTGTGAAATTCTGATTTACCAATGCTTCTAATAAAGCAGTCGATAAACCTAAGGAGGTAAAAGACATATTACTTAATATTTGCCGTAAAAATACACAAAAATCGTGTGCCAAAACTTGCCAATGAAAATTGATTTTTTCTGCTTATTTTACATCGGTAAAAGCTATACTGATTATATGGATGTTGGTAAAGGACTCTTATTCTTTTTTGGTGCTTTAGGCGTATTTAACGGGCTCATTTTGAGCGTTTATTTTTTCTTTTTTACCAAAAAAAAACATCTGTCAAATCTATTTTTTGGAGCATTGCTCCTGGCTATAAGCCTAAGGATAGGTAAATCTATTTTTGTAAGTTTTTATCCCTCACTTGCTAAAATTTATCTGCAGATAGGCCTTACAGCATGTTTTTTTATCGGACCTTTTCTTTATTATTTTCTAAAATCAACTATAAACCCTGGTGCGCCTTTAACAAGATCTTCTAAATGGAGTATTGCTGTGTTGTTTGCCATTATCCTTATCCCGGGAATTATATATCCTTATCAAACCTATCCATAGCTTTGGAACAATTATTTTGTACAGATTATCTACGCAGAGTGGTTTGCTTATTTGGTAGCTTCAGGCTTGGTATTAAAAGATATATTGAAAAAACTGTTTGCAAAAGACTATAAAATGAAAGCCTCAGAAATATGGCTCCTTACTGTTTTTGGTAGCACAGCTCTTATCTTTGCCTTTTTCCAGTTGGCTTTGTGGAGAGCCTCGTTTTCACTATATCTCAACGGTTCTCTCGCATTTTCTTTTTGCTTATACATGGTCGTTTTTACGCTTCTGTACCGAAAAAAAACAAGCGACTTATTCATTTTGGGACAGAGCAAGTATCCTAACAAGAAAGTAAGCGACCAGGAGGCAAATACCTTTTTTGATGATAATCTGGGCAAAAATTTCACTACATATGTTAACGAATTTAGGATCAATGAGGCTTGCAAAATAATGGCTTCAAGTAATCGCTTAACGTTAGAATCTGTTGGTTACGAAGTTGGGTTTAATTCCAAATCCACATTCTTTGCTACTTTTAAAAAGCTTACCGGCACAACCCCAGCTAATCATCAGCAAAAAATACAGATAGACAATATTGCCTACAGTACGGATTTATAAATTCGTACTCCTGATTCCCGATTGCTGCACTTCTAACGGGGAATTGTTTTGGACTTTTGAAAAAAAGTATCCAATACACCACTATGTCCAAAGTTTTTATAATACTATTTATCCTGATCTTTTTTGCCAGAATTAATACTCATGCCCAGCTGGGTAATATTAAGGGAACCGCCGTCGACATGAATACTCGTAAAGGAGTTGAGTTTGCAGTAGCGACCTTACTTTCGGCTAAAGATTCATCTATGATTAAAAGTGTTTTTGCAGATACATCAGGATTTTTTCAGCTAACAAACATACAAGATGGCATCTATATACTGTTGGTTTCCTCCATGGAATATCACAAGCAATATCAGGGTCCTCTGCAGATCAGTTCTGCTCAACGGGTTATAGATCTTAAGGAGGTGCCTATGCTTATCAACCAAAGGATTTTGAAAGGGGTAGAGGTGGTTGGGCAAGTTCCTTTATTTAGAAATAGACCAAACGGGACAATTGAAGTCAATGTGGCCAATACAATTTTAGCAACAAGCACTTCAGCAATTGAAATTCTTTCCAAATCCCCAAATGTTAGCGTTGCTGAAGAAGGAGTGTCTGTTAGGGGGAAGGGAGAATCCGTTATTTACCTAAATGGAAGGCGAATAACTACCGAACAGCTGTCTTCTATTTCCTCTTCACAGATCAGGAAGATTGAAATTATTGCAAATCCCTCTTCAAAATATGATGCGGAAGGTAAATCAGTTATTAATGTGATAACGGTTACAAATGCCGAAGAAGGATATAAAGGGAGTTTTAAACAGATATTTACCACTTCAGATTTTAGTTCTCCAAGTGYAAATACCAATATAGATGTCAACTATAAAAAGGACAAACTATCCTTAACAGGAAGCTATGGGCTATTGCTGGGTAATACCAGAGAAATATTAAATACCACAAGGTCAAGATTAAAGTTTGTGGATCATTTTAGCTCTGTACTCATGACTGACTGGAATAGGAAATATGATAATTTCTCTAATTATAGTCTTGGAGGACAATACGATCTCGACGAAAAGAGTTACCTCTCGGCCGAATATAGTGGATCTTATAATGACTTAGGTGGAAGTACTAAAAGTGAAAATACCATCACTTCTACCTTAATGAAGGGATTTTGAGATATAGACAGCCTTGGTTCTTCTTTATTTATTGGCGGCCAATACGCGGGGTATATTTCGAAAACAGACGATGATATAAATGAAAATAAGTTAGTTAACGGGCAGGGGTCCTATAACGTTTTAAATAATAAAGCAGGTTATAGAATTAGATTGGCAAACGCCCAGACAGATTATACTAAGGCATTTAATTTAAATAACAGACTTGAATTCGGAGCTAAATACAGCTTTGCTAGTAATAAATTCTATTCAGATTTCTTTACAGTTAAAAATGGAAATGATTTTGTGCTGGATGAGACACGTTCGGCAGACTTTAAGTATCAGGAAAATATTCCTGCTGCATATCTGAATTTCAATGGTCAAATGAGCCTAAAGGTAAACTATGGGATAGGAGTAAGAACCGAATGGACCAGTTATAAATTGGAAACTGATGTTCAGGGACTAGAAGAGATAAAAGACAATTACCTTAATTTTTTTCCGAGTGCCTTTATCGCTGTTAAAATCTCTGATCAGCTTCAGTTTAGAATGTCTTATACTTCGCGGATAACCAGGCCAAGGTATCAGGCTTTAAATCCTTCGGGTATTTATCAGGATGCTTATACCAGTATACAGGGGAATCCTTACTTAAAGCCCGAAAGAACAAATTCTTTTGAGTTAGGAGCATCGTTTAAAAAGTACAATTTTACAGCAGGATATTCAGATACAAGGGATGCTATTACCGGGGCAGCAATACAAGGCGAAGCCGAAAATACCTATGTATTAAAACCATTAAACCTTAGTAAACTTAGTTCCTGGTTTGTTTCCTTGTCCATTCCCTTTAACCTAAACTGGTTTACATCTATGAACACAGTTGATCTAACTTATAATAAGTATATGACTGGCGACTTCCCTTATGGTTTGATGACAAGCCGCCCACAGTTCCATTTTTATTCCAGCAATAATTTTAACATCAATAACTTGTTTAAAATTCAAATATTAGGCAGGTACACAGGAGACAAGTATGACGGGATTTTTTATAGACATAACCAAGTTTTAGCCGCTTTGGGTGTTGAAATGGATTTTTTTAATAAAGCTTTAAAACTCAATTTACTAGCCAACGATATCTTTCGGAAGGATAAACCTGCGGGTTATTATGAAATTGGTGAGACTTATATTGAATTTGCAAGAAAGAACAATAACAAATATTACCGGATTACCCTTGCTTATAGTTTCGGCAGACTTAAAAAGGTTACTTACATTAATAAATCTACAGGGCGCACAGAGAACAGCAGGGCTCAGTAATCACGATTTTCGTCATTTCTTCTTGTTGATCTCCAAATAATAGCGGTTCTCTTTGGGATCAAGTTTTTCTATCGCGCAACGAAGCATTGCTATAGGCATTGAGCGTGCAAAATTGTCTAAGAATTCAATTAGAACTAATTTGTCTCTTTTACCGGCCTCCCTTATCCAGCTTCCAGCTGCCTTTTGAATAAGATCGTGCTCATCGTTTATCAATATCTCCGCAATCTTGAAAGTGTCTGATAAGTCATTTTGCCTGATAAAAAAATAAGTGCTTACAATTGCCGTTCTTCGTTCCCAAACATGATCAGATTTAGCAAGTTTGTATAAAATGTCTCTTGGCTTATCAAACAAATAACCACCAACAACATACGGGGCACTTCTATCAACCAAATCCCAATTATCTATTTTGTCATGACATTTAATATAAAGATCAAATAACTCTTTTTTCCTTAATGGGGTTGTTTTCTTATTCCTTGCCTGAAAATCCATTATGCTTACCGCACCCATTCGTGCTTCATAATACTCACTTCCTATTAATTTTTCAATTTCATCAATAGGCATTTCAATGAACTGTTTTGCTAAATCAAAAATAGCCGCCATTCTAACACCCAAAAATTTATGTTTAGGATCTTTATCTCTAAAAAATCGCTGAACATTCTCGAGCTCAGTAATTGATTTTAGAAGTGAAAGCTGTGTTTCGAATATTTTAGCCGTCAATTCAATCATTTTTACACATCTATTAACTATTAAATAGTATGATACGGTTGAGGTACAGGTCTCTGTGGGATTTTGGCTTCCTTACATGCGTTAACCAAACTTAATGAAAAATAAACTATTTTGCATTGGTAGTTATAAGATCTTCATACCCGTCGCGATTATTACTAATGGAAGGAATAACCTATAAAGAGATAAAACCTAATCCATCTCTTTCTACATTTGTAGACAGCTTTTGGATGCTGTCCAATAAAACCGATCATGAAAAAAGAGTCGTCATTATGCCTGATGGCAGGATAGACCTTTTCTTTTCCTTAAAGGAACCGTACGAGCTTACGCTATTAGGACTGGAAGATGCACCTTCTCAGGGCACCCTGATGCCAGAAACAGTTATGCTTGCAGTTAGCTTCAAATTGCTTGCTATTGAATACTTGTTTGATAGGAAATTTCCAACCCTCGTTGATGCAGTTTATGTTTTGCCATCAGATTATTTTGGAATTACCACAGAAAGCTTTAGTGATTTCGAACAGTTTTGTAATGTACTTACCGATAAACTATTAAATAAGTTAAATAATATAGAGGTCGACTTGCGTAAACAAAGATTATTTGAGCTGGTATATACTTCCGCCGGATCAATCACTATCCAGGAAATTGCTGAAACACTACATTGGACAAGCAGGCAAATTAACAGGTATTTTAATGAATGGTTTGGTATTTCATTAAAAGCTTATTGCACCATTTTAAGGTTTAGGGCTTCTTTTACTCAGATAAAAGAGGGTAAACTATTTCCAGAGCAGAACTTCACAGACCAATCGCACTTTATAAAAAATGTCAAAAAATTTGCCGGTGTTACCCCTAAAGAACTAAGTAAGAACGAAAACGACCGATTTATACAATTTTCAACATTGCCGAAGAAGTAGTTTTGTATTGTAAAAACTAAATTTTCAATTATGTTGATTCAAAATAAAAGAATAGCTATTGTAGGTGGCGGACCCGGGGGCCTTACTTTAGCACGACTACTACAACTTAAAGGTGCAGATGTAAAAGTATACGAGAGAGATTTTAATTCATCTGTAAGGGTACAAGGCGCCACATTAGATCTTCATGAAGAATCGGGCTTAGAGGCACTTCGCAGAGCAGGATTGATTGATGCCTTTTATGCTAATTACCGCCCGGAGGCGGGCAAATTGCTTGTGTTAGACAAAGATCTGAATATTAAATTGGATGGACATTCTGAGGAAGATCATGATGAGGGTCGTCCCGAAATAGACAGGGGGCCATTACGAAACATACTTCTTGAATCGCTAAAGCCGGATACAGTAATATGGGACAGTCAGTTTGTTTCCACGACACCGCATAATGATGGTTGGAAACTATTGTTTAAAAATGGTACTTATGCTGAAGCAGATATCTTAATTGCTGCCGATGGAGCCAATTCTAAAGTCCGTTCATACTTAACAGGTATAAAGCCTATTTATTCAGGTATTTCAATTGTAGAGGGGAATATTTATCATGCTAAAGAAAACGCACCGGAGCTGTATAATATACTTAACGATGGCAAAATATTTGCCATGGGAGATCAAAAGTCATTGATTTTAAGCTCGAAAGGGGATGGGACGCTTTCTTTTTACACCGGTTGCAAAGTGCCAGAATTTTGGGTACGCGATAGCGGTATCGATTTTGCAGATAAGAAACAGGTATTTGAATGGTTCAAAAAAGAATTTGGATCATGGCACATTACATGGCAGGAATTATTTGCCAGCAATGAGGTATCTATTGTTCCACGGCCACAATATCACTTTCCACTAGACCAGCAATGGCCTACATTAGCTAATCTTACCATGATTGGAGATGCCGCCCATCGTATGCCACCATACGCCGGAGAAGGTGTAAATATGACCATGCAGGATGCATTTGAATTGGCTGACCATCTTTCTGATGATAAATTCCCAGACCTCCAAACTGCCATAGCTGCGTTTGAAAAACAAATGTGTGCAAGAGCTTCTGCCGTTACCAAAATGACTTTAGAACAAACTGAAATGCTTCATTCTGATGATGCCATTACCAAATTAATTCTACTGTTCAGTGGTTTCAGTGGAGAAGAGGAGGTGCTGGGATCTTAAATTGCTTTAAGTGATGCGAGAAACGCTTACTGTGCCATATACACCATTCTTTATAATTCATTGGCCCAAATCCACCGTGTATGACTAATGTTTCGGGTTTCATAAAATGCTGATCAAAATCAGCAAGTTCAGTCATTAATTGTTGAATAGCACCAGGTAGATCCGGATAAATTAGTTGATCCGAGATTTCCCCAAAAATCACATTTCTTGGGATTCCTACCGCAGTATAGATGTTGATCTGTTTTGCTACCTGTGCCTGCTGTTCAGAAACTTCGCAAAAAGGTTCCTTTTTACCGTTGGTGTATTGCACCTGATCTATCAGGTGTTCTACCATTTGTTGCGGTTTCATTTTACCCCAAACGGCTGGGGTATTTGGATTAAGCTTCAGAAATAAGGCTTCCAAATATTTTCGGTTATTAGTATCGATCAAGTTGGAAGCCACCGTTAAAGGATTACTGGCTGTTTTCATTTTTTATACCCTTTAATATGGCATAGATAGCCATTGAATGCCCATGGCCCAGGTCATATTCCTCTTTTAACCAATTCACAATTTCACCTGCTTTTACACTAGGAAGAAGCTGCCCGTTTGAGGTGAATTTTTTCTCCTCCGCTTTATTCTTAAAATCCTGTGGATCTAACCCGGTTTTTTCTTTGATGGTCTTTAAGTATCCTTGAAATGACATATTGTTGAGTTTATAAATGTTTATTCTTTGGTATAAAACAAATATAGAGGTAAGTAAGTTAAACTTACATGGTGATAAAAGACAATTAATAGGGGTGATTGCGACATCATCATCTTTATTTAGTCAATAATCTATAAATTAACAGAAATTACAACCAATGAGTAAACATAGTGCCGGTATATTGCTGTATAGGATAAAAAATAAAGAACCAGAAGTTTTACTCGTTCATCCTGGCGGCCCCTTTTTTCGTAATAAGGACAAAGGTTGGTGGACTGTTCCTAAGGGCGAAATATTGCCTAATGAAGATACTTTACAGACGGCTTTGCGGGAATTTAATGAAGAAACAGGTTATCTGCCTCATGGAGATTTTAAAGCGTTGAAGCCAGTGGTTCAGAAGGGTGGTAAAATAGTTAATTGCTGGGCTGTTAGCGGCGATTTAGATGCCGACAACATCACATGCAATACCTTCCCTTTAGAATGGCCGCCTAAATCAGGTAAAATTGTCGATTTTCCAGAAATAGATCAGGCCCGGTGGTTTTCTCTAACGCAGGCCGAGGAATTTATCAGTCAGCAGCAATGCGAATTTCTTAAAGAGCTTAAAAATATGTTTCTATAGTGTTGTAAATTATCTCGGGTTATTAAAACTGCCTATAAAGATCATATCGTTATAGTTTTCAAGGGGATTGTCTATGCTAAGCTCGTCATCTGCATAACAAAGAATAGAGTTTACCGTAGAAATTCCTTTACTGATACAGGCCTGATAGATGTCTACTTCTGTTTGGTCATCCCAGATCGGTAGCTCTTCAATGGCAGCCTGAATGCTGATTCTTTTGCGACCATGATAAATGGTCAGCCAGTCTGCATCGTAGTCATACTCCTTGCCAATGTCTTTGCTGAACTGAGAGCGAAGTTGGAAATCAGGTGCATTTCTGGAATAAGCTTCATCTGTATTAAAACTGTTATTGTCTTTCAGAAATTTACTCTGATCAAAGTATTTATAGAATTGCTCTTCTGTTTTATTTTGTGACATTCCTGCCCAGATATGGATGAGTTGCTCTGCCATGTTGTGTTTTTCTTGTGCTTTCAGCTGGCTGCGTTAGTCGTAATGGCCTCAAGGTACGGATTTTTTAGCTTACACGAATAAGCTATTCATTTTCAACAGACAAAAAGAAGGACTGTCTACTGGAGGCAGACCTTCTAGGTAACTTTAGTCTAATTAACTGTAAGAGATGCAAGCATCTGAGCTTTAGTAAGTTCCTTTGATGTATAATGCAGACTCAGCTCATGATTTGGATTGTTTTTTATCAGCGATAACAGCTCTTTTACGGAGATCACCATAGTTAAATCAGAACCAGTCGCATTGGCAAATGACCAATCTTTCAGTTTCTTTCCCTTTTCATCTTTTAGAACTATATTTCTATTCGTGCCTGCTCCCTTTAAAGTGCAGTGTATGTAATTGATGCGCAACTGATCATTAACATTTGCCTTATCAAGTTGCAGTACCCTTAAGCTCAATTGCTCGTTTACCGACTGTTTAAGAATAAGCTTGTTGTTTAAGTAAATCTCATAACTGTCCAATCCAAATTTCGTGGTGAAACCGAACGTGGTGAAACATAATGTAATCAGCGTAAATATCTTAATAAACGCCTGATTGAATGTTGTAGTTTTCATAATGCAATTTTTAAATTTAAATACCTGAACAATATTAGCTGAAAAGGAAACCATGCAAAAAAATAGTAGACCAGTAAACGAAAAAGTAGACGAACCTCTACTTTTTATGCCGTTCGTCGAAATAATTTTGGAGGTTTAGCACTTTTAAGTTCCTTTATATATGATATTTAAATATGGACTTTCTTGACAAGCAGCTTAAGCTGCCATTTTCAAAAGGGACTGTTTCCCTAAAGTATGTCCTGGCTCATAGTACCTATTGGT
>NZ_JBFTIZ010000233.1:0-6752 GCF_056395165.1 Pedobacter sp. 10L46_2 | reverse complement strand
TGTAAGCATTGTAAGTACAATTCCTACCAGAAAACAGATTATCAGATTCCTGGTGGCAACGCTTTACTTTATGCTTTGTATTGTAGGTGTGTATTCGATAGTAGTGTTAATCGCTTTCCCTTTTATATACACAGGGATAAAAATGGAAGTTATAACCAATGTGGCTATTTCTGTTGGGGTAATTGCAATATTCATTACATGGATCCGTATTTCTTTCTTCCCGTTTTTTATAATCGATAAAGATTTACCTCCATTTCTATCTATAAAGCTTAGCTTAGCCACTACAAAAGGCAACTTTACAAAGATTTTTCTGCTTTTGTTAGTGCTATTAAGTTTTCACCTGCTTTATTTGTTTTTTAGTTACATACACTGGCCGGTGTTCTCATTCTTTATAAATATTTTGAGCTCCTTTATTATTGTTCCGCTATCAAGTGTAGCTTTAACTATTGCTTATCGTAAAATGATGAGTGAATACAAGGGAGATGCTGAGCCTGATATTATACATAACATAGTTTAAACAGAACTTATGGGATTAAAAGCGGCATTAAGCAAACCGTTTGCGGCCTTTATTGTAAAAGGCATCAATAAATGGAAAAAAAATGCAGTGGGAGCACAGAAGGGAACTTTAAGCCAACTCATTGATTCTGCAAAAAGTACGGCTTTTGGTAAGGATCATGGTTTTGCCTCTGTAAAAACATATGAGGATTTTAAAAAGGCGGTTCCTGTTAGGGATTACGAAGAGTTACGACCTTATATTGAAAGGGTAGTGGCAGGTGAACCTGATGTAATGTGGAAAGGAAAACCCCTTTATTTTGCAAAAACCTCTGGTACCACATCGGGCGTTAAATACATTCCACTTTCTAAAGAATCGGTGCCCGAGCATGTTAAAGCTGCCCGGAATGCCTTGCTTACCTACATTCACGAAACCGGTAACACCGCTTTTGTTAATGGTAAGATGATCTTTTTGCAGGGAAGCCCTGTGCTGAGTAAAAAAAATGGAATTAACGTAGGTAGGTTATCAGGTATAGTAGCCCATCTTGTTCCAGGTTATTTACAGAGAAATCGTCTGCCTTCTTATGCCACAAATTGTATTGAAGATTGGGAGCAAAAGGTTGATGCAATAGTAGAAGAAACCATTAATGAAGATATGACCCTGATTTCGGGCATACCGCCATGGGTACAAATGTATTTTGACAGGCTTGCACAGAAATCCGGAGGCAAAAAGATTAAAGATATTTTTAAAAACTTTAGCCTGTTTGTATACGGCGGGGTTAATTACGAACCTTATAGGGCTAAAATTGAGGAAAGCATAGGCAAGAAAATCGATACAATTGAAACTTATCCTGCCTCCGAAGGATTTATTGCTTATCAGGATAGTCAGCAGGATAAAAGTCTGTTACTGCTGGCAAATGCAGGTATATTTTATGAATTTATTCCTGCAGACGAGTATTATAATGATAACCCTTTGAGAGTTAGTCTGGAAGATGTGGAGCTGGAAAAGAATTATGCTTTGATACTCAATACAAATGCCGGGTTATGGGGTTATAGCATCGGAGATACAATTAAGTTTGTATCTAAAAACCCGTATAAAATATTGGTGACAGGACGTATTAAGCATTTTATTTCAGCTTTTGGAGAACATGTAATTGGCGAAGAGGTAGAACATGCTTTACTTACCGTAGCTAACCTGGAAGGTGTGGGTATCACAGAATTTACTGTAGCTCCTCAGGTGGAAACGAAACACGGCGAATTGCCTTACCACGAGTGGTTTGTGGAGTTTTTTAATCCTCCTAAGAATCTTGAGGCTTTCAGTAAAAAAGTAGATGAAGCACTACAAAAGAAGAATATTTACTATTTTGACCTCATTGAGGGGAAAATACTGCAACCACTGATCATTCGTTCTTTACAGAAAGATGCCTTTGTGAACTTTATGCGTAGCCAGGGTAAGCTTGGCGGACAGAATAAGGTTCCAAGATTATCGAACGACAGAAAGATTGCTGATAATTTAAGTAGTTTTATAAATTGAAAAACATATCCATTTTAGGCGCAACCGGTTCAATAGGAACACAGGCCTTAGAAGTTATTGAGGCAAATCCGGAGTTGTATAAGGTTACAGCGCTTACAGCACAATCAAACGCTGATCTATTGATTGCCCAGGCATTAAAGTTTAAACCTTTAATGGTTGTTATTGGCGACGAGCGTCAATATAAATCCGTAAAAGCAGCTTTATCAGCTACAGGTATCAAGGTTTTAGCAGGTGAAGCAGCGTTGTGTGAAGCAGCTAGTTTAGCAGAGACAGATTTAGTACTTACTGCAATAGTAGGTTCTGTTGGTTTAAAACCAACTATTGCTGCTATTGAAGCTAAAAAAGATATTGGCCTGGCTAATAAAGAAACGCTGGTAGTTGCCGGTGATTTGATAACTAGTTTAGCAAAGCAACATGGGGTAAAAATTATACCTGTAGATTCTGAGCATTCTGCAATTTTCCAGTGCCTGGTAGGTGAGGCAGTTGATACAATTGAAAAAATCTATTTAACTGCATCGGGTGGGCCATTTAGAGGGAAGGAACGTGCTTTTTTAGCTAATGTTACCAAAGCCGAGGCGCTTAAACACCCCAACTGGGTAATGGGTGCTAAGATCACCATTGATTCGGCATCTTTAATGAATAAAGGCCTAGAAGTTATTGAAGCGAGATGGCTGTTTGATTTGAATGTAGATCAGATTGATGTGATTGTACATCCTCAATCTATCGTACATTCGCTGGTGCAGTTTAATGACGGCTCTATGAAGGCTCAGATGGGTCTTCCTGATATGAAATTGCCAATTCATTATGCTTTTGCATATCCAGGAAGAATAAGCAGCAATTTTAAACGTTTCAACTTTATGGATTATCCGGAGCTGACGTTCTCAAAGGCTGACAGAGGTACTTTTAGAAATCTTGACCTCGCATTTGAGGCTTTACGCAGAGCAGGAAATATGCCTTGCATCATCAATGCTGCCAATGAAGTGGTAGTAAATGCCTTTTTACAAAATCAGATTGGTTTCCTGGAAATGAGCGATATAATAGAACAATGTATGTCTGATATCAGCTTTATAGCGACACCAACTCTTAATAATTATTTAGAAACCGACCAGCATACACGTATATTTGCGGGCGAGCTGGTAACAAAATAAGTTTTTTACAGTCAAATTTAGAAACATTTAAAATCATATATGAGCGGATTGATTATGGCGGCCCAGTTACTTCTGGGATTATCGATATTAGTTATTTTACACGAATTAGGACATTTTCTTGCGGCACGGGCTTTTGGAATTAAGGTAGAGAAGTTTTACCTGTTTTTTGATGCCTGGGGTGTTAAGTTGTTTAGTTTTAAGAAAGGGGATTGTGAGTACGGCATCGGTTGGTTACCATTAGGCGGCTATGTTAAAATAGCAGGTATGATAGATGAATCTATGGATACCGAACAAATGAATCAGCCGGCGCAGCCTTGGGAATTTAGGTCTAAACCAGCCTGGCAACGTTTAATAGTGATGCTTGGCGGTGTTATTGTCAACATAGTTGTTGGTATCCTGATTTTCTGGATGCTTACATTTAAATACGGCGAAACATTTATTCCTAACAGTTCTGCACAGAATGGTATTAATCCCGGAAGTATCGGTAAAGAAATCGGGCTTCAAAAGGGAGATAAGGTAATTGCTGTTAATGGAAACAAGGTGATTCGCTTTGATGAATTGATCAGTTCAAAGGTTTTGCTCGGAAACACAAATTTAACGGTTATCCGTGGAGACAGAACCCTGGATATCAAAGTGCCTGAGAATATCTTAAATAAGGTTTCTGATTTAGGAATTGAAGCGTTTATTAGCAGGGCACCCTTGTTAACTTCTACAGTAGATAGCGTGTTTGGCAACGCACTCAAAGCAGGATTAAAAAAAGGTGATAGAATTGTTGCTGTAAATAATACACCTGTTCGATTTAATGCAGATGTTAGAGATGAGCTTCAGAAGCACAAGAAAAAACCAGTGTCTTTTATAATTAATCGTGGTACTGAAAAGTTAACTTATACTATTCCTGTGGACAGTGCCGGAACTATTGGTATCGGATTTAACATAGATGAGATAAAACAACAAACAATTAATTATAGTCTGTTTGCTGCTCTTCCAATAGGAGCAAATCAGGCATGGAAAACTTTTAGTGATAATGCTAAAGGAATCTGGAAAGTAGTTACAGGTAAAATCCAGGCAAACAAAGCATTTTCGGGCCCTGTAGAAATCGCGCGTAAAGTTTATGGCGGAGAGTGGATCTGGATGAGATTTTGGGCTTCTACAGGCTTTATTTCTATTGCTTTGGCATTTATGAACCTGTTACCAATACCTGCTTTGGATGGGGGACATGTTGTATTCCTGATTGTAGAGATGATCAAAGGAAAGCCTCTTGGCGATAAGTTTATGGAGCGTGCCCAGATAGTTGGTTTTGTCCTGCTGTTGTCGTTGATGGTTTTTGTGCTCGGCAACGACATATTTAAGGCTGTAATGCATTAAGCCCTTATGACAGACTATTTTGCATTTTATGGCTTACCATTAAGCTTTAATCCTGATGTGGCCCTCGTAAAGCAAAAGTTTTATGAGTTTAGTAAGAAGTATCATCCTGATTTTTATATTAATGAAAGCGATGAGAAACAGGCTGAGGTATTGGAATTGAGTACGGTAAATAATAAAGCATATCAGGTTCTAAGTGATCCGCAGAAGCGATTACATTATGTTCTGGAATTGAAAGGCTTATTAAAGGAAGGTGAGAACTATGTTCTGCCCCAAAGTTTTTTAATGGAGATGATGGATATTAATGAGGCATTAATGGATTTGCAATTTGATCCCGACCCTGTGAAGCTGGCAAGTCTAAAGGAAGATGTTAATGGAGTAGAGAAGGGGTTGTCGGATGAAATTTTATCACTTACAACTTCTTTTGAAGGTCAGACTTCAGCGGAGCAGGATAAAACACTTATTGCAATAAAGGACTTGTATTATCGTACTAAGTATTTGTTAAGACTTAGAGAAAGTATTGCTAAAGCTGCCAATATATAAGGCTGGCTGTTAAATCATTGTAAAAAAGTAAAATGCTACTTTTTTACAATGATTGTTTGGATACCTTTGCCGCAAATCCATATATATGAACACATTATCCATTTTTAGAAAAGTTGCCGTTGCTGAGGGAATTTCTTACATCTTGCTGGTATTTATTGCTATGCCCCTAAAGTACTGGGCTGATATGCCTTTGGCTGTGAAATACACAGGTTGGGCTCATGGCCTTTTATTTGTGCTGTACATTGTTTTTTTAATTATGGCATGGCAAGAGTATAAATGGAGCTTTAAAAAGGTGGTACTCATAGGGTTTGCATCATTAGTGCCATTTGCCCCTTTTTGGGTAGATAAAAAACTTAAAGAAGATAATTTAAATAAGTCTTGGTAATTAGTTATTCAATTGATACATTTGCATCCCGCTGAATAAGCAAATGCCCAGCTGGCGGAATTGGTAGACGCGCTGGTCTCAAACACCTGTGGGAAACCGTGCCGGTTCGACTCCGGCGCTGGGTACTAACCGGGCTCAAGCCCAAAACCTTAAAGGGTTGCTCATTAAAAAGCAACCCTTTTTGCTTGACTTTCAGTATGTTATCATTAAACGTTGGGTCAATAAAAGCGGTTCTAAACATACCATCACCCCATACCAGATTATCTTTGAACACCCCCCTCATCAGGGTATGCTTCTGTGTAATGTTGCCTTTTTGATAAATCTCATAGAGGTTAGTTAAATTCGGTAAAGTCCGGTCAATAAGCTCATCCTCGTTTCGGAATTTTGACGGTTGATTTCCACTTAAAGAATATTCTAGCATTGCCTTTATATACGGTCCTGTACCGAAACTTCTATTTAAATTATCCACTATCAAGATAGGCCTCTTGCGAAGTGGCATTTTTTTAGCTTCATTTTTTTGAAATTCCATTAACAATGTTATTACATATACGGGTTAAATAATGTAACTCCTTAACGTAATAACGTGAGATTTCACATCACTCATCGAGTTGTTATTTATCAACAAACTTTCATTATTTCTAATCAACATCTTACCCCTTTAAAATCCAATTACCCGATATTTGTCAATTTTTGATTTCTTCCGGCTAAATCTTAATTGTGGATTCCAATTGCTCTTCTTTCGAAAATCAAACTCTTAAATTCGGTCAATCCATTAAAATGTAGTTCGAAATCAGTGCGCTCACGGGACCTGTGAGCCCTTTAAGATATCTTAAAGGGCTTTTTTGTTTTTAGGCGATTTTCAAATCGTCGAATAAAGGCTTATTTTCGATTTTCAGTGAGGTAAGAGAACACAGCTAGGTTTGCCAATTGCAGATCCTTATTGATTTGGTCAGATAAGTCAACGGTCATAGGTATTAAACATAATCCTTGTTCGAGATTAACTTAAATGGCTTTTTTATGATGCGTTGTAAGTGGTATGGCATCACTTTGTCGGCAAATAAAAGCTTGTAAATTATAAACCATAATTAATATGTTTACAGATTCGGATCACAGGTGCTAATAGCATACTTATCGTGTGTCTTTACATCATTAAGTTTAGTGATATTTCCCTTAAAAAGGTCTATCAAAAATACTTTATGAAAGCCTGGGTTAACACTTTCAAAAACCAACTTATTACCCTTTGCTTTAACCGTTCCTCTAGCGTCTATTAAGGTCGATTTAACAGCGA
>NZ_JBFTIZ010000232.1:13292-16330 GCF_056395165.1 Pedobacter sp. 10L46_2 | reverse complement strand
ATACTAAAGTGATTAATTTAAGAAGCAATGTTATATATGCTAATGATATTAAGGATATATCAGATTTCGGACGCAAAGATGCTGATGGAGTTCAATCGTTGATATTCCCTGAAAAAACTGGCTGGGTTAAGTTAAAAGGTATCGACTTGACTAATGTTGCCGCGTTTAATTTTGGATTGGCTAACGCAGATGCTGATTACAGTGTTGAGATCAGATTGGGCGGTAAAGATGGTGAAGTAATTGGAAAACAAGGCTCTGCTTCGACAGGTGTATCTATAAGCCCTGTAACAGATGGTAAATTCCATGATGTTTATATAGTGGTTAAGGCTGCTCGTGAAGATGTAAAAGACAGACCTCTTTTAAAATCGATAACCGTGAAGCCTATTTAAAGCGATAATTTTTAAAGCGATCTTCATCTCGAACGAAGAGAGAGATCTCTTGATCAAATAGCTGCAAAGCAAATTGGAATAACCAAGAGATCTCTCCTAGCATCGAGATGACGTTGCAAAGAAAAAAAGGCTGTATCATAATATGATACAGCCTTTTTTTCTTTAGTATTCATTTCTTACCTACCTCTATTATTAAAATCTTCACTATTCTGCTATCTAAATAAAATTAAAGCAATCGATTGCTTTATTAGATCTTTTTTATAAATTCGCTTACCAAATATGCTGCGATCTATCTAAATAAGTTAATTCATATTTGAAAAATAAATCGCTTTAAACCGTAAAAGAATGGCCATTAATTTTACCAGAACCTCACTGTTCGCTACCAAGATTATTTTTGTTCTATTTCARCCTGTATTGCTTTTAAAAACATGTACTCCTGCTGTTAGTGAGCAGAGATCAGGATTAAAGGTGCAAATTGATTCTCCTTTAACAGAATCAGCAAAACACCTGCCCGGCAATAGTCTGGCCGGACTGCGTACATTTCCAGGCTTGCATGTTCAAACCATGGCAACTGAGCCTACATTAATAAACCCAACTAATATTGATGTAGATGAAAAAGGTCGGGTTTGGGTTACTGAAGCCTATAATTACAGGTTTGAGATCAACAATAATAAGCCCAAACCAGAAGGCGACAGGATCTTAATATTAGAGGATAAGGATGGCGACGGGCATCTGGAAACAAGCAAAACTTTTTATCAGGGTGCTGAAATTAATGCACCATTAGGTATATGTGTACTGGGGAACAGGGTTATTGTTTCGCAAAGCCCTTATGTGTGGGTTTTTTATGATGATGATGGTGATGATAAGGCAGATCGCAAAGAAATCCTGTTTCAGGGAATTGGCGGCGAGCAGCATGATCATGGCATCCATACTTTTACTTTTGGTCCGGATGGAAAGCTATATTTCAATTTTGGAAATATGGGGCAAACGCTAAAGGATAAAAACAACAAGACAGTGCTTGACCAGGATGGTGACGAAATTGGTCCTAAAAAATATAAAGAAGGCATGGTATTTAGATGCGACCCGGATGGATCTAACGTGGAGGTTATTGGACACAATTTTAGAAATCCTTTTGAGGTTGCAGTTGATAGTTACGGCACGGTGTGGCAAAGTGATAATGACGATGATGGCAATAAAGGTGTTCGGATAAACTATGTAATGGAGCATGGTAATTTTGGTTTTAAGGATGAAATGACGGGCGCATATTGGCCTTCAGAACGTATTAATATGGAAGACTCTATTCCGCTACGTCACTGGCACTTAAATGACCCAGGTGTGGTTCCAAACCTTTTGCAAACAGGCTCAGGATCTCCTACTGGAATACTAATTTACGAAGGTTCATTATTACCAACTCAGTTTCATAACCAAATGATTCATTCGGAACCCGGACATAATGTTGTAAGATCATATCCCGTAAAGAAAAACGGAGCTGGTTATTCAGCAGAGATCATTAATATATTAAGTAATGACAAAGATCAGTGGTTTAGGCCCGCAGATGTTTGTATCGCTCCTGATGGCTCATTAATAGTTGCCGACTGGTATGATCCTGGAGTTGGCGGCCACAGAGTTGGTGACCTTGAACGCGGACGCATTTATAGGGTTGCTCCTTCGGCCCTGGCATCAAAGTATGTTGTTCCTAAATTTAATTTCGACACGCCTAAAGGCGCCATTGAGGCGTTACAGAATCCGAATTTAGCAGTCCGCAGACATGCTTATCTGGCCTTGGTTGCAATGGATAGAAAAGCCATCCCGGCACTAAATAAATTATGGCACTCAACAGCCAATCAGCGGATGAGGGCCAGGGCATTATGGATTTTATCTAAATCATCTGATTCAAAGAAATATTTAGACGAGGCCATTAATGATAAAAACCCAGACATCCGTATTACTGCTTTAAGAGCCGTTAGACAAACGAAATTAAATCCAATTGATTATGTAAGGCAATTGGTCAATGAAACCAATGCGGAGGTTTTAAGGGAGTGTGCGATAACCCTTAGACATAACAAGGCAGCCGAAGCAGCTGAACTATGGGCTAAGCTGGCAACGAAACACAACGGAACGGATAGGTGGTATCTGGAAGCCTTAGGTATTGGTGCAGATAAGCAATGGGATACTTATTTAGCAGCATATTTAAAAGAAACAAAAGATCCATTATCGAGCGCAGGAGGAAAAGATATCATCTGGCGATCGAGAACGGCATTAGCCCTACCCTTTCTTGAAAAATTAGCTTCCGATCAAAGTACCCCTTTAGATAAAAGACTCAGGTATTTCCGTGCGTTTGACTTTATTGCTGCACCTGAAAAAACTAAGACTTTACTGTCGATGCTTGATAAAAACACCAATCTGCCAACGTCTTCCATTATACTTAGCTTAATGGATGCTAAAGAGGTAGCAAATTCCCCTTCATCATTAAATGCCTTAAAGAAATTACTCGATTCAAAATCGGGAACCTCAGAATATGTTAATTTGATAGCGAGATATCAAATTAAAACGGAAGGTGCTAAATTATTAGAGATGGTAATTGCCAATGGAAATAATTCTGTTGGTGTTGATGCGGCAAGACTTTTAATTGAATTTAAAGATACTGAG
>NZ_JBFTIZ010000232.1:0-13250 GCF_056395165.1 Pedobacter sp. 10L46_2 | reverse complement strand
TTAATAAAATCACACCTATTTTTGAAGCACTTGGTGCTGTTGGGAATAAAGAATCTATAGCTATACTTTCTGGTGCGGTAGCAAGCACATCTAATGATAAATCGATGCGCCAAAAAGCTGTTGAAATGTTGGGCAAAAGCCGGATTGGAGAAACTAAAGTCTTGGAAATGCTAAAAACAAAGGCATTGCCTGCAGATTTAATTCCGTTTGCGGTAAAAGGTGTAAGTGGATCTGGTGTTAAAGGATTGTATGACGAAGCAAAAACCTATTTACCGGGTTCTAATGCTGATGAAGCAAAAAAAGGAACAATGGTTAGTTTTAATGAGATCATTGCTTTTAAAGGAAATGCATTAAAGGGAAAAGCTGTTTTTAACAAAGCGTGTTTCATATGTCACAAAGCGAATGGACAAGGATTAGATTTTGGGCCAAACTTGTCTGAAATTGGCGCTAAGCTACCAAAAGAGGGTCTTTTTGATGCTATTGTAAGGCCATCTGCAGGTGTGAGTTTTGGTTATGAAACTTCTCAACTGGACATGAAAGATGGTTCTAGTCTTGTTGGTATTGTATCTAGCAGAACCGAATCTGATATTCAATTGAAGTACCCTGGTGGAGCTAGTCAGAAATTAAAATCAGCTAATGTGAGTTCCATAAAAGAGGTTCCAGGTTCAATGATGCCCGATGGACTGCATGAAAGCATGACAAAACAAGAATTCTCTGATTTGCTTGAATATCTTTCGACGTTAAAGAAAAAAGAGCAATAGCTATTCTTTGGACTTTTTACCGCCAACATTTATAACAGCGCCAATGGTAAATATCGAATTACCGGCGCTCATAAACTTACGGCTGTTGAGTCCAAAGTTACCGCTTGATGTATACTGCAATTGTACGGCATCACTCAAACGCATTCTGGTAAAGAAAATTGGCTCTAAAAAAGTATTGCCTTCTCTGACCTGGCCTATTGAATTGCGCATAAATGTTTTCATTTGTACACTGCTGATACGTAATGCTGTTCCGTAATTTATAGGAAAATCGGTACCGAATAAGCGCAGATTATTGCTTTTCTTAGAACTGTAATTTACCTGTATAAATGTTTTGTTGTAGGTGATTTCTTCGAGATCAGTATTTGTTAATATGTCATTATCATCAAATGTTCTGAAAGCTCTGTTTGTTTTTCCACCACCATAACCGGCATATATTTCTAGAATCCTGTTATTTTCGGGGCCAAAGGTGTTAAAATATCCACCACCAACTTCTACTAATTTGTGTTTAAAATCTTTGCTGTGCTTTTCACTGTTCATATATGCCCCGCTAAATAGTACACCAAAATGATCTGAAACTGCATACGCACCATTTAAACTTGCATTGCCTCGAAAAGAGATGTGACCGCCACCGCTAAACTCTCCTTTTTGGCTTAACATTGGTGTATTGGGCACATTTGGCATATAAACAGAAGAACAAGAACTAAAAAAAATCAGGGATAGATATAATAGAAGTTTGTAGTTTTTAATCATACAGAGAATCACCTTTTATGTAATACTGCTGAGACTATCAAATTTAAAGCCAAGGTACAACTGTAAACATCCATTTTTCCGGATTTTGCCAATCTTTCCCTTTAAAAGAGCCTACAGGTAATTTAACTAGGATGGTATTCCAGCCTTTTTTTAAATGAACTTTTGTTGGTTCGCGGTATTCATATCCTTCATCGATAAGAGGCAATTCCAGATTGCCTTTTGCTCCTGCCTGCTTCCATTGTGGTGGTGGAATGAGTTTACCATTTACCAATACCTGGCTTTTTCTGTTGTCCCAGGTTCCCTCATTGGGTGAGTCTGACGCGTAAGACCTGGAGATGTTGTTAAAACCAATCCAGAAGTTCTGTAATTGATCTTTATCACTCCAAATTTTAGTGGTAGCATACCAGGTAGTGTTTTCTTCGGGCTTCTCTAGAAGTCCTTTCACTAGAGGACCCCACCAGTGCCTTAGAATAAAAGTACCACCAAAAGCAGTTAATGCTGCTTTGCTGGTATCAATATCATTTGTCTCTTCAGGATAGAATTGTTTGGTAAGATCACCCTGATTACTGAAAGGCCCGTAGAATTTCCATTTCAAATGTGCCTGTGGTTGATATGGAAACGGCATTTTTGAGAAGTAGCGATTTTTATGCTTTATTAAACGATGCTCAAATTCTTTGAATACATTAACTTCTTTGGAACCATCTAAACCTACATAGGTTAACCAATCTGGCTGTCCGCCCCCACGCCAACTCCTTTCGGCAAAAGCCAGCACCGCAGGATATACGGATGTTTGCATAAATACATCTTCGGGTTTGTTTACCCGTCGGTCTGGCCATACGCAAAGGGTGCCACCCAAAGCTGCATCATTCCCTTTGTCCAGATTGGCAATTTTCCCCTTAAATATAGACACCACACTTTCCAGAGGATCCATGTGATTAATGTATAAATGGCGCGAGTCTATATATTTTACCTTAGGATTGGCGCTAACCTTTGTAGCGTCTTCTATCCATAACTGCCTGATGGTGCTTTCTGTAAACTCACCCCCCGGCTCCCAGCCTATTACCTTTTTTCCCTGTTTTTCAACTAAGGAAATCACTTCTGGCAGAAAATTTTTATTGGTGATCTTTACTTCATCTGCTCCGATGTGCAGGTAGGGAACATCAAAAGTATCGCAAAATTCCTTTAAGATGTTCTTTACAATAACCAGCCCGCTATCGCTTTGCATATCTGTTTTCATGGCTCTTTTAAATGCCGCGCTGTGCCCCGGCATATCTATTTCGGGAACTACTGTAATATGACGCGCTTTGCAGTAACTAATCAATTCCTTAAGGTCTTTTTGAGTATAGAACTTGCCTTTATTGCGAAGCATGGTTTCGGGAGCAGTTAGCTGTGGATATAGCTTGCTTTCTAACCTCCATGCAATATCTTCTGTAAAATGAAAATGAAATATATTGAGCTTATATGCTGCAATAACATCAATTTGCTGCTTAAGCAAATCCATAGGTTGATAATTCCTGCCTGCATCAATCATATAGCCCCGCCACGAAAAAGAAGGCCAGTCTGTAATGTTGCATGCCTTTACATTTTTGCCACTATCAATTAGCTGCTTTAATGTTTGCAGGCCATAAAATAAACCTGCCTTACCTGCGCCGGTGATTGTTATTGCACTGGCAGTGATGTTGAGTTTATATGCTTCTTCTGAGCTAGAATCTAGTGTGCTAACCTTTCCCAATTCCAAAACAATACTGGGTTTATTTGGGGCAGCACTTTTTTTAATTGGAATTATCAGGCCAAGTTCCTTCAGTTGCCGCTGTAATAGCTCTGCTTCTTTTTGTAAAGAAGCACTTTCAACAACTATTCCTTTATAATTTTTAAGTGCAATCCACTCCTTTTTCCATTCAATTTGCTGAGGCATTGGAATTAATGCTGGCTTCTCATTTAAAGGTTTTTCAGCTGTTTGTGCAACTGCATTGATGTTTAAAGCCAGCAAAAATATTAGCAATGTTTTAATCATATTGGTTTATGATTTTAAGTGTTCGTTTAATAAAGATAGACAATACCATTCCTGTCTGGGTAAATGAAATGGGCCTTTAAATAAGTTTCCTTTAGCTGTTTGGGCTAAGCTACCATCGCGGTGTAAATACCCAAACCATTCGCCATTTTTAGGATCATGGAAATGCTGATAGGCATAATCGTTAACCATTTTATGCCATTTTGCATATTTCTCATCGCCGGTTATGGTATATGCCAGCAATGTAGCAATGATCACTTCATTATGAGGCCACCAAAATTTCATGTCCTGCCAGTATTCCTGAACAGGTTTGTTGTATACATCCCTGAAATATAAAATGCCCCCGTGCTCCTTATCCCATCCACGTTCCCACATATAATCGAGCATTTTACAACCTAGCTTTATTAAATGCGGATCGTTATTTCTGTATTTAGCCTCGTGTAGTATGAACCATGCGCCTTCAATTGCGTGACCTGGATTTAAGGTTCTTCCATCAATATGATCAACTATGCTACCGTCAGGCGCTACCTGTTCCATAACGCACTGAATATCATCTTTAACAAAAAAGGTTTCAATTTCTTTGATCCATATATCGATCCACTCATTACAGCGCGGATCTCCAATAGTTTCGCGTAATTGCTGCGCAGTGTTCATCATAATCATTGGAACACCAATTCCTTTTGTTGGTCTTGTGCCGGCAAACTTTGCAGGCAATAAACCTGGTGTAGTTGAATACTCAATGCATTTACCAAATAAATACCTGGCTTTGGCCGCAGCAGCTTCATCGCCGCTAGCTTTAGCATAGGCTGCATTGGCAATTACCGCAAAGGTTTCGGAAAAATAATAACGGCGTTTACGAATAGGCTGCCCATCGCGCGTTACATGAAAAAACATTTGCCCATCGGTATCAAAACAATGATTATTTAAAAAATCTATCCCTGATTTAGCCCCATCTAACCATTCCTGTTTTTGTTCTACTGTATTGTATAAGGTTGAAAGTAACCAGGCTGCCCTACCCTGTATCCAAACGGCTTTATCATCATCAATCAAGCTACCATCCTGATCGCGCATTAACAGATAACCACCGTATTCGGTATCTATAGATCTGGGAAACCAGAAGGGAACCGTATCGTTTAATAACTGATTATGATAGAATGTTTTAAGGTTCTGTAAATCTTGTACAGTATAACTCATTTTGAAATATTTTAATTTAATGGAATTGAAAAAGTTGAAGCCGGCAAACCTGCCTCATTAACCAGGTTGGCCCGGGTGAAGGGCTCCCATGCATATAGCACTTCTTTTATGGTTTCACCGTGTGGAATCTTTAAAATCACCTTATTATTAATTATAGTGGCTTTTGCAGTAATGCGATATCCTTTTAGGTTTGTGAATTGAAAACCGATTAAGGGTTCTCCGTTTCGCGTAGAGAGTTTTTTAGCTTCTGTAAATGAAAGTATGATATTGTTCTTTTCTTGTTTATGGTTTGATATGCCAGGGCCATTAGCAGTTATAGGCTTGTGATAAGTGTTTTTAAGGGCTAAAACGGAACTTACAGCCATACCACTATTAGGTATGTCCTTTAATAACTTACGCTGAGCATCTCTGAAATAAGGCCATGACGGGCGATCTATACTTGAAAGTTGCACGTAATAAAAGGGAAAATCGTAGCCCCACTTTTTGCGCCAGCTATGCACTAATACAGGAAATGTATGTTTATATAAATCTACATTTTGGGCATTGCTTTCTCCCTGATACCATATTACACCCTTTATAGGGAATTGAGTTAACTTGGCTATACCTGCTTCGTAGTTATATACAGGTTCGTATGGATGACGCTGTTTAGGATTTGATGCTTCTTTAAGATTAACATCGGCACGACCTCTGGCCCACTCCTGTATAAAATCAGATTTTCGCCAGTCTGTAAGCACATCAACAAGTTGCTCATCGTGTTCCATAGTGTACCTGTCGATCCAGGATTCTATAGTTGAACCACCAACGGCAAGTTGTATTAAACCAATGGGCACGCCTGATTCTTCTGCTACTTTTTTACCGAAATAGTATCCTACTGCAGAAAAGTCTGCAGCTGTTTCTGAAGTGGTTGGCGTCCAGCTTCCTGAAAAGTATTTAAGTGCATTAACTTGCTTCAGCGTTTTGGCATTCCATGGGGCATCATTTGTTTCCACGTACTGATTGAACTTAAATAACCTTACCTTATTTGCTTTAATTTGAGCTAGTTCTACTTTCCCTGTTTTAGCCGCGCTTAAGGTAAATGACATATTCGACTGCCCTGAACATAGCCAAACATCGCCAATAAGAATGTCTGTTAAAGAAATGGTTTTATTGCCTGATTGCACACTTAACTCATATGGTCCGCCATGTGACATTTCGGTAAACTGAACCCTCCATTTGCCATAATTATCAGCAACTGCGGTAAGCTGTTTATGATTAAACAAAACTTTTATCTGTTCACTGCTATTTGCTGTACCATATATACTTATTGGTTTATTGCGCTGAAGCACCATATGATTCGTAAAGATCTCCGGAAGTTCAAGTCCGCCATAATTGCCGGTAAGGTTTCCGTAAACAGTTTTTGCGATGATGGCTGCTCCTTCCTTATCGGGATGCAGATTATCGGCAAACAAATCGGGTCTGTTATATAAAGCCGATGTTAGGTCAATTAAGCCAGTATTGTTAGCCTTAGCTATTTCAATAATTTGTTCCTGAATTTGCCAATACCAATCGCGTGTACCAGATTTAAACCTTGGATGGCCGTTAAATATGGGTGTAAGTTTGCATATAAATAGCTTTACATTGGGATTTTGTTTTTTAAGTGTATCCAATAGCCATGAATAGTCTGATTTGAAATCGCCTTTAAATTCAGGCCAATCTCTGGGATCAGTATCGTTTAAACCAAGGTGTACAATTGCAATATCAGGCTTAAACAAGACAGCATCCTGAAACTGTTTTGTTTTATAATAAGGCCTGTGTCCCTTTTTTAAAAGTGTAGCTCCGCTTAGGCCAAAGTTTTTAACCCCATATTTTTGCCCAAGTAAATCCTGTAATACCGAAGGGTAAGATTCTTTTGCAGGATTTTTGAGACCGGCGCCAAAAGTTACTGAATTACCAATACAGGCTACCCGTACCTCCTGACTGTACGAGGTTAATCCAAGTGACCATAGCAGTACAAATAGCGACATTGACCTTTTCCTGAACATAATTACTTAATGATATCACTTACCGGAACCCTTACAAATAGTAAACTGCTGATGCCTTCGTACAAAATACCAATGGTATTGTCGTCGATTTTAGTAAGCGCAGAATAGCCAAAAGAATCGCGTTCATCTATTAATAATTGATTGGCAGGCATCCATGTTTCGCCCATGTCCAAGCTAGCTTTAATGGTGATATTCCTTCTTGGTGCTTTGGAAACATTTGGATTACTAAAGAACAACACGTCTTTCAATACCCCTTTAACCTTAACTTTTGCTTTAATAAAACTTCCCATGCAAACAGGGTCTGCAAGTGTATTATAAGAGGTTGAGTGTGCTGTCCAGCTTTTACCCATATCGGTAGTAGTAGCGACGCTTCTAAAGCTTCCTCTGTTATCTCTCATATTTAGCATAATGGTTCCTGGAGTAGTTTCTACCAATTGGCTTTCGGTGGTATTGGATTTTGCACCGATACCGCTGTTCCATGATTTACCATGATCATCACTATATATTAATGTAGAATGCGGCATTTTTTGAGCATCCCAATATTGTGCAGGAAAAACAATCTTGCCATCTGACATAGCAATACCATTTCCTGGTCCAGGGAAAAATAATCTCCATTCCGGATTCTTTACCTGTGAAGTTATGCTATAAGGTTTGCTCCAGGTAAGTCCATCATCAGTACTGCTGGTTACCACAAATTGTCCTGTTTCTTCGGGTGTAAGGCCTGGACCAGAACCTGCAATAGAACGATTTCCTTTACTCCATAAAGCCGAAACCCATATGGTTTTGGTAACCGGATCAAACAAAACAGAAGGATCGCCTACACCGCTGTTTTCATCTGCACGACCCATGTTCATAATGGTTTTCATAGCATCCCATGTTTTACCGCCGTCAGTACTTCGGCTCATACCTACATCTATGTTTGCCGGAAGATCACCACTGTGATCATAGCGGATATCGTAAACCGAAATCAGGGTACCTTTGTTGGTAGTTACAATTCCCGGGATACGATAGGTATGCACATTTTCATCTTTAGGCTTACGCAATGCAATACCAAAAGGGTTAGGTGTATGTTTATTTTGATTAATCTTATAAGCTAAGCCAGATAAATCTGTAAAGAAGCCTGCATTCAGGTCTAATTTGTGATCTATATTGGCGTCGTTCTTTAAGCCAACACTAAGCCAGAAATAATGAATACCTGGTTTTAATTTCACATCAAAAGGAATTGTAAATTTATTGCCTGAAGGAACAGTGCTTCCAATTGATTTAGCGCTGTTAAAGTCAGGTTTTTCATTACTCTGATATATTTCTAGCTTAGCTATATCTTTTATTACTTCTTTATTGACAGATCCGGAAATGGCGTTATAGGCAATTTCATGATTTCCTGCCGGTATGTTTACCTCAATACGCAGGTAAGCATTTGCCTCTATTCTTTTAAATATTGGGTTCTCTGTAGAAACAGTGCTAATTTTTATAGCGTTTGCACCTGTTTCTGTATATATTTTTTTGCTACATGAGGTAATGCCTAATACAATAATCATTACCAGAATAGCTTTCATTATATTTCTCTGTGTCATTATCTTATATCAATCTATTTAACTATCAAACTACTACGCATCAACAAAATCATTATGTTGTGGACGCAAAAAATAAAGCTGAACAACCAATGCAATGACCACAATCCCTGCAAGCATTGCGAAATCTTTACCAAGGCTGCCGGCATCAGAAGATTTGCCTAACAAATCGGTAATAAAAGCGCCGAAGAATACGCCCGTCATATTCATCAATCCGTATGCTGTTGCCCTATATCGGGCCGAAACAAATTGACAAAGAATGGGCATATTGTTGGCATCAAACATTCCAAAGCCTAAACCAAAGCAAATAGCCGCTCCCACAACATGAAAGAGTGAGTGGCCAAAGCCCAGTAATAATAAGGATGGAATGGTTAATGCCAAACCAATTGCACTGGTATAAATACGCCCTTTAATGTTTTTCTGCACCCATTTATCAGACAAAATACCCCCAAATATTACCCCTAGAAAGGAAGAAGCCGCTATTGTAATGGTTGACAGTGGCCCGGCAGTGGCCATTGGAATATTTAAATTCTGCGCAAATAATGTAGGCAACCAATTCTTTGCCGCCCAACCGGGTAAACTTGGAACTGCAAAATAAAACAGAATAATCCAAAAGGAAATATTTGTAAACAGCAACCACAATCCTTTAAAAAGCGAGGGTTTAGTGCTAATTATAATTTTATCGGATACCATTTCATCATCATTTACCTTTTTCTCTCTTAAAAAGAGGATTAAGATAAACGAGTAAACAATACCCGCTATTCCGAACCAATGAAAGGTAGATTGCCATGAGAACTTGTCGGCAATGGTTGCTCCAAAACCACCTAAGGCCTGGCCCATGTACAGTCCTGTCATGTGAATACCTATAGCCAAAGATCGTGTTTTAGGTGAATGGAAATCGGCGATTAAAGATAGCCCTGCAGGAATGTAAAGTGCCTCACTAACGCCCATTATCGCCCTTAACCAGTAGATCTGATTAAAAGTTTCGGCATAGCCCATTAAAAATGTAACTCCCGACCAAACAAATAGACTACCTACAATTAGCCATTTTCTATTGAATTTATCAGCTATAATTCCTGAAACAGGGCTCATAAAACCGTATATCCACAGAAAGATTGCCATCAGATAACCAAAGTTGGTAGCCGATTGGAGCTCTTCAATATCAATTTGCATTGCTGGCTTCATGGTCGATAGCATTTGTCTGTCCATATAATTTAATAATGCCACTACCCACAGTAATCCAACAAGCACCCAGGCATAATTATTTGTGTTTTTCTTTAGCATATTATTGTTTTTTTGAACCCTGATCTGTTTCTATTTTACCTATCATTACTGATGGTGTTCTGACACCGGGTTTTATTTCTCCGTTAGATAAAACAATATCATCGCCCCATTTGGTGGCAGTTGTGGTAACATGTGCCGGAAAAGGCAGCTGACCCAACTTAACCCAGGTATTTTTAGTGGTATTATATACCAGCTGTGTTTTATAAAAACCCTTATGATGAATGCTTAACTTATTCTTTTCTAAAGTGAGTTTATCTTTCTCTTTCTGGGACTGGGATGTAGCAATTTGAGATATGTAGTTTTCTATTTTATGAAAAACCTCTCCATTATCTCCGCATGTAACTAAAATGAGATCATTCGCTACGGCAATCCCTGCTCCGGCAGAAAAATTAATTGTTTGTTTGCCATCAGAAATATCAGCCAACTTTTGCCATATACCCACAGCAGAATCATAAGCGTAAGTTGTATGATGTAAATCACTAATTCCTGAAGGTGTTTTAGTACGGCCGCCTATTACAAAGATCTTGTCTGCCTGCGCTACAATCAAGGCGTTTGCCAGTGGCACCGGTAGGCTTAGTAATTTTTGCCATATTGGATCTTTAACATTTAGATCAAGCTTATAAAAGGCATCAGATGAACTTTTTTCTTTATCACCGCCCACCAGATAAACCACATTACCAATATGGGTAAGCCCGGTATTAGTAACTGCAATTGGCAAATCGGGTAATTTTTTTACAATGATATTTAATTCCGGAGTGTCCCAGGTAATGATAAATGCTTTGTCAGATAAACCGTTTTGACCTTCGCCCCCGGCGTAAACCACTCCCAAATCAGTTGAAGTATTCCCGCAATAAGCTACAGGTTCCGGTAGCTTTGATGTTTTTGTACTCCATACAAAGTGTCCGTTTTGCTTAAGCAGCATCTGAATCTTATCTGAATAATATTTTTTCCCTCCTTCCCAAGGCATTTTATCGGGAAAATTAGCGCCTCCAGCAATCAGAAGGACATCATTAAAAACAGCATTCACAGCACCCGCAAAGCCCAATGAAGTACTGCCATCTGCATTTTGCAGTTTTGCAGCTGTATACCATTGTACTCGCTCTATTACAGTTTCCTGGGCAGAAACATCAGTAATCATTAGCATAAAAGGGATTGATAAAGAAAATAAATATTTGTTCATAAGCCTATTAATAAAAACTAATGAGGCGCGTTTGATTTAAAAGTATTAAAATCAAGTGCTGCTACATCAGATTTAAAATGTTCAAACTGATTGCTATCCATGTTTTTAACGGGCAACCTAAACTCACCACAATCTATTCCAACCACTTTCATATAAGCTTTTCCTGTAGCTATACCACCGTATTTGCCTAACAATCTGATCATATCTATGGATTGCTGCTGCAGTGAATTAGCTTTTTTCAAGTTGTTGTTCTCAAAAGCATCGATCATATCATAGTATAAAGGAGCTGCATAGTTAAATGTACTGCCTACTGCACCTTTTGTGCCCAGCACTAATGCCGAAAGCATATTCTCATCGCGACCCCAGAGCATGTCGTACTTTCCATCTTTAAAGTTCATACAAGATAAGAAATCCATAAAGTCTTCGTGTGTATATTTTACTCCGGCAAAGTTTTCAATTTTACCATCAACGGCCTGCAATAAATCATACATGGCAAGGCCTACTCCTGTTAGCACGGGTATGTGGTAGTAATAGAAAGGCATATCTGGTACTACAGCAGCAATTTCTGCACAAGCTTTAGCCAGCATATCAACATTAGCAGGTTTAAAATAGAAAGGAGCAGTAAATGAAATAGCGTAAAGCCCAATCTGTTTAGCATACAAAGCAAGTTCTTTACAATCTGTAATGCTTGTACCACCTAAAAATAACATCACTTTAAAGTCAGGATCGTCATTGGTGCAATCGGCCCAGACTTTTGCTATTTGTTTTTTCTCGTCCGTAGACATAGAAACACCCTCTCCGGTTGATCCACAGATGAAAGCGCCTGTAATTTTATTGTGTTTTAAAAATCTATAGTAATCAGGAATAATAGTTAAGTTGATGGCTCCGTTATTGTCCATTGGAGTAAAAGGAGCGGCAATTAAGCCTTGTAATTTCTCGAACGCCCTATTGTTTGTCAAAGAGGTTCTGTCTATTGGCCACAACAACTTGTAGGTTTCTGAAGAGGCCAAACCAGTTTTAGCAAATACATAGTTATTGCCCATACGTCTGAGATCATACCATCTTTTTCCTTCTCCAATAAACTCTAACAAACGTTCCTGAAGTATCGCTTCCTTAGGGTCAGCATCTATAGCTTGATGAGGATAACCCAGAGTAGCCTCATTGTAGTTGCTGCCAAAGGCTCTTGCTCTAACAAGATTTATCTCTGTAGCAGGGCTTTCACCTAATGCAACCTTAGCCTCCGCTAAAAGTAATAACAGATCTGCATAACGATAAATTGGGAAGTCATTGGTAAAAGCCCTGCTTCCCGCATTTTGTTCTCCTTGGTACTTTTTCAGGAATGCTCCGGCTATTTTAAATGTACCCGCTGCTGGTTGAGAATAAGCTGCCTGTATTGTTAAGTTTTTGCGTAAGTCATTCTCATTAAATTTTCTGTAGGTAGCTATTTTAGTAGGGATTCTTAATAACCCACCATAGTTATCTGTAACCACATCAAATTTTCTTACAGCTAAAGAATCATAGAAATTAATGATTAAGCTAGTTTGCGGAACAAAGTTTCCAATAAAAGGTAGGGTAGCTTCATTCAGTTTATTTCTTGAAACAAAAATCACCTCGTTATTGTCTTTCCCGGTTGATGAAAACACATCTGCAAAATTATTTAATAATGATAATGCAGGAGCGCCAGACTGAATACTGGTCAACGCAGTTTTTGCTATTGTAGCATCAGCAGTGCCTCCCCCTCTGTAACTTGTCCACAAATGCACTTCTGCATTTAACATTTGAGTGGCAGATTTTGACCAGAATCCTTTTTTATTCTTAGCAGAGAAAGAATAATCGGTACCAAAATTTTCATTGGAAAGATCAATGTCCGATTTAATTAAGCTCATTACCTCTGCTTCAGTCGACGCAGGTTTCGCTAAATTTGAAATATCAATATCAACGGTAGGATCTGTTGCAATTACAGCTTTACCCCAACTCCTGTATAGCTGAAAATAGTAAAATGCGCGCATACCATAGGCAATACCTAAATAATTCTTTTTTGATGTTTCTGACACTATATTGGTAGTATTCAATTTATTAATCAAAAGATTAATCTGATTAATGTTATTGTAAAATCCTCCGAAATTACTAACTCCTGAATTATCGGCATCTAAAGTATGCAGCCACATGCGCTCCATGCCTTGAGTTGCTTCACCCGTAAATGTGGCAGTAGTACCTGGATCTGTTCCATATATGTCCGCACGTACCTCTCCCAGAAATTCAAAACTGGTATTATGATCGCGAAAACGGGTGTGAATTCCACTCACAAAAGCATCCACCTGATCCGGAGTTTTCCAATAGCTCGCATCACTTAAGTTGCTCACCGGACTTAAATTTAAATCTTTTTTACAAGAGCTAAGGGCTATTGCACTAATCCCTAAACAGATTAGAATATTTTTTATGTTCTTTTTCATATCGCTAATTATTAAATATTAGAAA
>NZ_JBFTIZ010000231.1:0-6778 GCF_056395165.1 Pedobacter sp. 10L46_2 | reverse complement strand
GGCTGCCAATGTTATCGGAAATACCATGAAATATCACCCTCATGGGGATGCTTCTATTGGCGATGCAATGGTGCAAATTGGTCAAAAGGAACTGCTGATAGATTGCCAGGGTAACTGGGGTGATCCGGTAACTGGCGACAGTGCCGCTGCGGCCCGTTATATCGAAGCGCGCTTGTCTAAATTTGCAAACGAAGTAGTGTTTAATCCAGATACTACCGTTTGGCAATTGAGTTACGATGGACGTAACAACGAACCCATTACTTTGCCGGTTAAATTTCCTTTGCTATTGGCCCAGGGGGCAGAAGGTATTGCGGTAGGTTTGGCTACCAAGGTTATGCCTCATAATTTTCTGGAACTGATTGATGCTTCCATCGAATCTTTAAAAGGAACCAGACCAAATATTCTCCCTGATTTCTTTACTGGCGGTATGGCCGATTTCTCGGCGTATAACGAAGGTATGCGCGGAGGTAAAATCAGGGTAAGAGCAAAAATTACAGAAAAAGATAAGAAGACCCTCGTAATAACCGAAATACCATACAGCACAACAACAGGTTCTGTAATCGATAGCATATTATCTGCTAACGATAAGGGTAAGATCAAGATTAAGAAAATTGAAGACAATACGGCACAGAATGTAGAGATTGTCATCCATCTTGCTCCTGGTATCTCACCTGATGTAACTATTGACGCGTTGTATGCTTTCACTTCATGCGAAGTTTCTATATCTCCAAATACTTGTGTTATCAAGGATGATAAACCTCAGTTTTTGAGTGTTAATGATATCCTTATCGAGAATACTCATAATACCAAGAATCTGTTAAAACAAGAATTGGAAATTAAGTTGCATGAATTGCAGGAAAGAATATTCTTTAGCTCACTACTAAAGATCTTTATTCAGGAGGGCATGTACAAAAATGCGGACTATGAGAATTCTGGTAATTTTGAAACGGTTGTTGAGGTATTGAATCTTTTATTCGAACCATTCAAACCCGATTTGTATAGGGAGATTCAGCCGGAAGATTTCAAAAAACTTATTGATAAACCAATGAGTAGCATTACCCGCTTTGACGTTAAAAAGGCGGATGATCAGATGAAAGCTTTAGCTGATGAGATCAAAGTTGTAAAAAATCACCTTCGTCACCTAACAGATTATACCATTGCCTGGTTCCAGAAACTTAGAGATAAGTATGGTAAAGGTAAAGAGCGTAAAACAGAGATTCGTTTATTCGATAGGGTAGAGGCATCTAAAGTGGCTTTAGCCAATGTAAAACTATACCTGAACCGTGAAGATGGTTTTGTGGGTACTGGTTTGCGTAAGGATGAATTTGTTGCAGATTGTTCCGATATTGATGAAATAATCGTCTTCAGAGAAGATGGTAAATGTATCATCACCAAGGTGGCAGATAAAACCTTTGTTGGTAAAGGAATTCTGCATGCACAGGTGTTTAAAAAGGGTGATGAACGGACCATCTATAACATGGTTTATAAAGATGGGGCCAGCGGCGTTTCGTACATTAAACGTTTCGCTGTAGTTGGTGTAACCCGCGATAAGGAATATGACCTCACCAAAGGAAGTAAAGGTTCTAAAGTATTGTATTTTACAGCCAACCCAAATGGAGAAGCTGAAGTGATTACGGTTCAGTTAAAACCACACACTAAACTTAAGAAACTTCAATTTGACCTTGATTATGCTGAAATAGCGATTAAAGGGCGTGCCTCTCAGGGTAATATTGTATCTAAGTATCCTATCAAAAAGATCCTGTTAAAAACAAAAGGAGTATCAACACTTTCCGGCCTTAAGATATGGTATGACGATTTGCTTAGAAGACTTAATGTTGATGGAAGAGGGAAATACCTTGGTGAATTCGATGGTGATGATAAAATATTACAGGTTCATAAAGAGGGATGGTATGAGCTGAGTACATTCGAATTGAGCAATCACTTTGATGCAGATCTGATACTGATCCAGAAATTTGATCCTGAAAAACCATTTACTGTTGTACAATACGAGGGGAAAGCTAAAAATTATTTCATAAAGAGATTTGTATTTGAATCAATTGCCGTAGGTAAAAAAGGTACTCTGATTAGTGAAGAGAATGGTTCGAGATTCCTTTACCTGACCAGCAATCCAGAAGCAGTATTAACGGTTGATGTACTTAAAGGTAAAACGCAAATCCCGGAAACATTAGAAATAGTGTTAGCAGAGTTTATTGATGTAAAGGGTATAAAGGCTAACGGAAACAGGATCACTCAACATGACGTAAAAAATGTGAGTATTTCTAATCATGAAGAACTGGAATTAGTTCTGGAAAGCAAGGTCAGTATTCCAGATGCGTCTGCTAATGAAGAGCAAGCTGAAGGAGAAACTTCTGAAACAACAGCGGATGTAGCTACAAGTGGGGAAGAGGAAAATATCCAGGAAGTAGAGGAAAGCAATGTCGAGCCGGAAGAGCCGGAAGCTGTTTCGGAAGAACCTGAAGTCGAACAAGAGGAGGCATCACCTGTTGCGAAAAAGCCTTTTGTTGTCGCCAAGGAACCAAAGCCTGTTTCAAAAGAAGAACCTGTAGGAAAGGTTGAAGAAAAGCCATCTGAGGAGGCGGCAGAGGGAAAACCAAAAAAAGCGTGGGGAACACCTAAAACGCCAGAAAAAGAATCAAAGGCCAAGCCTGAAGGTAAAGAAGAGCCTAAAGCTCAGCCGAAACCTATGGCTAAAGAAACCCCAGAGACAAAGAAGGATGAGAAAGATATTCCGGCAAAAGAAATTAAGTTTGAGATCACTAACCCTGACGATATAGAAATTGACGATAAGGGGCAGTTAGGCTTGTTTTAGTCTTAATGTCCTGATCTTCGTTATTTTGATCATTAAATTTTTGTCATTTTCTGGCTAAGCATTGCCGGATTTTGAATAAGATAAATATATTTGTCAGATTACACATCACAATTAAAGGATAGATACTACTTAGGTTTATGTTGAAAAAATTAACGGGCATTCTTATTTTACTTTCATTTTTGCTGGTAAAGCATGTGTCGTTATTTACTGTAACCGACCATAAACAAACAGTATCGATCCATCATACTGATCAAGACTCTGAGAACTCAGAGGAAGAGAAAGAATTAAAAAATCTGGAGCTTACGGATGATGTTTTTATTCATCAGCCAATTGTAGATCTGGCGCATACCTTAACCTCAAAAAAGGTTAATTATAGCTTTGTATCGCCTACGGTTACCTCGGTTATTTCGCTACCATACCCCCCTCCTGAAATCTGATTGTAAATACACTACAATTAAGATTCAAATATTACACAATAATTTTATTTTATGAGATATCCTTTAGTATCAAAAGGTGCCGTATTAGGCATTTTATTAAGCGCAGCTGCATTTTCAGTAAATGCACAAAAAATTGAGGAGCAAGAGTTAAAAGTAAACGTTGATAAGATTTCTAATTCTACTGAACACTTAAAAAACCTGCAACCCGTAACTTTTAAATACGATGTACAGAAGTACAAACATCTTAAATTACCAGCTGGCGAGCAATACGGCTTCCTCGCCAGTAACGTACAATCAGAATACCCTGCTATGGTTTATGAGGCTACTAAAATGTACAACCAGGGTAAGAACAATTCAAAAGTTGCAAGATATAGCGAAGTGCAATCAGAAAATCTGATTCCCGTACTCGTGGCAGCTATTAAAGAGCAGCAGGCAGAAATTGAGTTGCTCAAAAAAGAATTAAACCTCTTGAAAGAGAAGTCTAAATAGGTAGTTTTTTGTTTTAGTATCTTTGAAAAAGCCATCGAAAGATGGCTTTTTAATTAATTCTGTTTTTAGATTGCTGCATTGGGTTTGTTGCAGGCATCTGTTGCTCCTTAAACAATTCAAACCTGGTAGACTGGCTTTTTCTTGGCCAGGAGTTATTGCTCTCATCAATATCGGCAGTTTCTCTATTTGGATCTAACTGTACTGAAACAACTTCCTTATCCTTAGCAAAAACTTTGGTTATCTTGTTTTCATTCTTTCTCCATACATAGGCAGGAATTCTATCTGTTTCTTTACTGCCATCCTTAAATGTCCATTCAATGATCAATGGCATCACTAAACCACCTAGGTTCGAGAATTCGAGTTCGTAAAAGTTCTTTTTGCTCTCATAGATTTTTTTCTCTTCAGTACCTAACGAGTTATAATAGTTTTGAAATTGCTCGTCGGCCGTTTTGCTTACTTCAAAGCGATCAAACTTATTATAAAAATCAAGCAAACTTGTGTCTTGCTCAATGGCAAACTTTATACCCTCGGCCTTATTGCGTTCTCGGCCCAGATATTTGTTGTCTTTTTCATATGCTTTCTTGCTTTCTGCATTTTCAACTGCTTGTTTCATGCTGTTCATGCGATAATAGCGCACCTCGTTCAATGAAATGTCTACGGGATCAGTACTAAAGAACCAACCTCTCCAAAACCAGTCAAGGTCAACTGCCGAAGCATCTTCCATTGTTCTGAACAAATCGGCAGGAGTAGGGTGTTTAAATGCCCATCGCTTTGCATACTCTTTAAAAGAATAATCAAAAAGCTCCCTGCCCATTATGGTTTCTCTTAAAATGTTTAGCGCTGTGGCTGGTTTAGCATAAGCATTAGGGCCAAAATTTACAATGTTCTCGGAATTAGTCATAATCGGCTCCAGCTGGTCTTTCGGCATTTTCATGTAGTCTACAATCTTATGTGCTGGTCCTCGTTGAGAGGGATAATTATTGTCCCATTCCTGCTCTGCCATAAACTGGCAAAAAGTATTTAGGCCCTCATCCATCCAGGTCCATTGTCTTTCGTCGGAGTTTACAATCATGGGGAAAAAATTATGACCCACCTCATGAATAATTACACTGATTACACCATATTTAAGTGACTCCGTGTATGAACCATCTTTTTCTGCACGGCCATGATTAAAGCAAATCATAGGATATTCCATTGCATTGGAGGCTTCAACAGATATTGCAACAGGATATGGATAGGGAATGGTGTGTTTAGAATACGATTTTAAAGTATGCGCAACCACCTTGGTCGAATACCTGCTGTATATCGGGTAAGCTTCGGGGCCATAATAAGACATGGCCATTGTTTTTTTTCCGTCGATATAAGTTGCCATAGCATCCCAAACCAATCTTCTTGAAGATACCCATGCAAAATCCCTTACATTTTCGGCCACATAAGTCCATGTCTTTTTCCCGGTTGCCTTTTTTGTAATAGCGGATTTTGCTTCACTAAGATTTATAATTTCCAGAGGAGCTTTTGCTGTTTGTGCTTCATTCCATCTCCTTAAGCTGGTTGCGCTTAAAACCTGTGGATAGTTCTGGCATTCGCCTGTTGCACCAACTATGTGGTCTGCCGGAACAGTCAGGTTCACCTTGTAGTTTCCAAAAACCAAGGCAAACTCTCCTCTGCCCTCGAATTGCTTGTTTTGCCATCCCTGGAAATCAGAATAAACAGCCATACGCGGAAACCATTGTGTAATGGTAAACAAATAATTGTCGTCTTGAGGAAAATACTCATATCCACCTCTTCCATGTACAATCTTACGATCAGAGATGTTGTAATTCCACGTTATTTTTAATTTATACTTTTCCTTAGGTTTAAGCACGACAGGCAAATCAATCCGTAACATGGTGTTGTTAATCACGTAGGGAAGAGGAGTGCCCTTCTCATCGGTAATTTTAATGATCTTAACACCAAGATCATCATCGCGGCCAATAATATCAGAGAAGTCATCTAATGTCATCTTCTCTTTTATTTTGCTGGTTTGTGTAAGCTTATTGTCGCTTGTAGCTTTGTTCTGATTCTCGTCAAGCTGAACCCACAAATAACTTAAAGGATCTGGCGAATTATTATAATAAGTGATCGTTTCAGATCCATTTAAACGCAGGTTCTTTTCATCCAGTTCTGCATTAATCTCATAATCTGCCCTTTGCTGCCAATATGCAGGGCCGGGTGCGCCAGATGCAGAGCGGTAATAGTTTGGATCAGAAAGGATTGTGCCTAGCTGTTCAAATTTATTACCGTGGTTTGAACCCGGATTATTTAATGATTGTGCGTATATACCGACATTGAAAAACAATGCGGCAGTTAGAAGTAACGGTTTCTTCATTTTGTTAGTTAAGGATTGCAGGTAACCGTTCGGCGGCCACTACAAATGATATACCAAATATAGCGGATGAAAGGAAGAAATTCCAGTCCCACCGCTTAATTTTTACGATCATAATAAGGATAAATGAAAGTATGAGTACACCGAAAACGATTAGTATCTGCCCAAATTCCAGCCCAAGGTTAAAGGCAAGTAACTCCACAACGATGTTGGTAGTTTTGCCAAGCAGACTTTTTAAGTAATTTGAGAAACCCATGCCATGTATTAGTCCAAAGATGAGTGCTAATGTATATTTTAACCTTATGGCCTTGGGCTTGGGCTTTTTATTAAGGATGTTGGCTAACGCAGTTATCATAATTGTAACCGGAATTAAAAATTCTATAAGTGCGGTGTTTACGTGCACAACATTTAACACACTTAGGGCTAAAGTTATGCTGTGGCCAACGGTAAATGCGGTAACCAAAATTAGTACTCTTTTCCAATCGGAGAGGGTGTATACACCACAAAGAGCAAGTAAGAAAAGTATATGATCGTAGCCTTTCCAGTCTAAAATATGGTGCCAGCCAAGATCAAAATAGAGATTGAAATCTTGCATTATAGTTTAAAGTTGTAATTTTGAATACAGAATAGCAAGAAATATTCTATTTTATATCTACC
>NZ_JBFTIZ010000230.1:0-8762 GCF_056395165.1 Pedobacter sp. 10L46_2 | reverse complement strand
GCCGCAGACCGGGCCAAGCTTGTTTTGCAAAATATCGGTATCAAAGCTGGAATTGTTAATGCCGCGGGTGACCTGGTGACCTGGGGCATGCAGTTAAACGATAGACCCTGGACCATAGGCATCGCTGACCCGAACCAAAGCAACCTTCCCTTCTCTTCATTAAACATCAGCAACATGGCCATTGCAACATCTGGCAATTATGAAAAATATGCTACCATTAATGGCAAAAAATATTCGCATACCATTGATCCTAAGACCGGTCTTCCGGTTAGCGGAATCAAAAGTGTAAGTATCCTTTGTCCGAGCGCTGAATTGGCTGATGCCCTGGCCACACCAGTAGTGGTAATGGGCGTTCAGGTAGGTCTTGATCTGATCAACCAGTTGCAACATGTCGCATGCATCATTATAGATGATTTTGACCGTTTGTATACTTCCAAAAATATTAATGTAAAACAATGATATGAAAACGTCAATTCCAATATCAGTACTTCTAGGTACGAGCCTTTTTGCCCTCAGTTTGCTGAGTGCGTGCGCAACAGTGAAACCCTATCAAAAAAACAAGCTCAACGACGCCGAAATGACCTTATCGTCGAGACCAGCTCAGAAATTTGAACAAAGTTTCCAGCTCTACCGGGAAGGCGGATCGGGTGCCAATGGCGGAAAAAGTGGTGGTGGTTGTGGTTGTAATTAGCGGAAATAATGAGAAAAATTTATCTGCATGTACTCATGCTGTTCCTCGGTGTATTAGGTGCCAACGGACAAATTAAAATTAAAGCCACTCCTTCCGACACGAGCAATTACCAAAGCAGAAAACTCAAAATTGATGAAATTAACCTGGTATCAGCATATTACCATCAGGATGGGAACAATTCGGCTGTAACGGGTGGTATAGGAACTGAAAAACTAACAGATTTTGCAAACACCTTCGATTTGCAGCTGTCTAAATTCAACAAAGCAGGGAATAAAAACACTTTTCTGTTTGAACTCGGTGTAGACCATTACACTTCTGCTTCATCGGATAAAATAGATCCAGGCACCATCTCTTCTGCCTCCAGGGCAGACACGCGTGTCTACCCTTCGCTAAACTGGACACACAGTAATGAAAAAACAGGGAATGCTATCGGCTTTATAGGATCCTTTTCAACAGAATATGACTACCAATCCTTAGGGGCAGGATTTAACCTTACTCGTTTATCAAAAGATAAAAATACGCAGTTTGATTTCAAACTGCAGGCATTTTTGGATACCTGGAAAGTCATCCTACCCGTTGAACTGAGATCTGAAACCAATCCAGGCAATGGCAGGGAATCAAAAAGTGAGGGATCAAGTCCAAGAAATTCATTCAGTGCCGCTTTCTCTCTTTCCCAGGTCATCAACCAAAAGCTGCAGGCACTGATCATGGTCGAGCCAGCTTACCAGAAAGGTTTACTGGCCACCAAATACCAGCGCGACTATTTTACGGATGGCTCTTTAAGAGCAGAAACCTTGCCCGACAAGCGTTATAAGCTACCTATTGCAGCCCGGTTAAATTACTTTGCGAGTGATCAGGTCATCATCCGAACTTATTACAGATATTTCATGGATAACTGGGGCATCAGGGCCCATACTGCCGAAATAGAAGTTCCTGTAAAACTAACCTCATTTATCTCTTTAAGTCCTTTTTATCGTTATAACAAGCAAACCGGATCACGCTATTTCGCTCCCTATGGCCAACATGATCCTTCCGCTGCCTATTTTACCAGTGATTATGACCTATCTACTCTGAACAGTGATTTCTATGGCGCAGGGATACGACTTGCCCCACCCCATGGTGTATTTGGCTGGCAACATCTTAACATGCTGGAACTGAGATACGGACATTACAGCAGATCTACAGGACTGGTTTCTAACATTATTACCTTAAATTTAAAAGTAAAATAAGATTAACACAATCGCCATGGCTATTATCGAACCGCTAAGAAAAGATATTGACCGTCGCCCATCGCCTTGCAGACACGGTTTGGGGCATCCATATCTATTTTGGTTACGCCCTGGTCGCAATATTGTTGTTCAGGTTAATTGCTGAAATTTTTCAACCTCGTAAACAAAAATTTTTCAGCAGCTTGAACAGTGCATATCAGACTTATCGCAGGCACAGTAAAAAATCCAATCTGGCTTTGCACGATCTTACCGTTAAAGCACTATACCTTATTTTCTACCTGCTGTTAATTATTATGGGCGTTACAGGACTGTCTATGGCATTTGATCAGGAACTGGGTATCAGCAAGGGGACAAGCCACAGCATCAAAGAATTTCATGGTTTCTGTATGTATTTGATCCTGATCTTTATTGGAGTACACATTGCAGGGGTATTACTGGCTGAAAGAAAAGAAAACAAGGGCATCGTATCAGACATGATCAATGGAGGTAAAACATCGTATGGAAATTGAGGAACATTATACCAACAGAAGCGGCTGGTTAAGGGCTGCAGTTTTAGGGGCAAACGACGGCATCCTTTCTACTACAAGTCTGGCAATAGGGATTGCAGCAGCAAGTACCACACGGGAACCGATTGTTCTTGCTGCACTGGCAGGACTGGTAGCAGGAGCATTATCCATGGCTGCAGGGGAATATGTTTCAGTAAGCTCACAATCGGACATCGAGGTCGCTGACCTGACGAGAGAAAAAGGAGAGCTGGAGAATACACCGGATGCGGAACTACAGGAGCTGGCCAATATTTATCGCCAAAGAGGCCTGGATGAAAACCTGGCCAAGCAAGTGGCAGTCCAACTCACTGCCCATGATGCCCTGGGGGCGCATGCTAAGGATGAACTAGGTATTAACGAGATCACCCAGGCGAAACCGATGCAGGCAGCATTAGCCTCAGCAGCTTCCTTCATCATTGGTGGCTTGCTCCCGTTGCTGGTTTCGATATTTGCACCAATAAAACTGATGCTCATTTACCAATATGGCTTTTCTATAGTATTCCTGGGCTTGTCAGCATTGGTTGCGGCAAAAGCAGGTGGTTCTAGCCGGGGAAAGGCCGTCCTGAGAATTTGCTTTTGGGGAACGGCAGCCATGGTCATGACCGCATTGGTTGGCTATCTTTTTGGGGTAAAAACCACCTGAGCAGGAATCAAGCAAAACAATGATCTGAATCACTCCTATGCTCGGGAATATAACCGATTTTTAAAGTATCAATCTTAAACAGATGCCTGCAAACAACTTTAATATCCCCGGATTATCGAAGCAAGAAGTGATTGCCTCAAGATCAAAAAATGGTGATAACCGTTTAACCTCTAAAAAGGAGTATGCGCTTATAGATGCCATTAAAAACCTGGCAAAAGAACCAATGGTTATTTTACTGATGGCCGCCGCGGTTATTTACCTCATTAGCGGTCAATCGTCAGATGCCATTTTTCTGGCATCAGCAGTTATTTTAGTAGCGGCTATTTCACTTTATCAGGACTCCAGAAGCAGAAATGCTTTGGATAAACTGAAAACCTACAGTCAGCCACATTGCAAGGTCATCAGGGATGGTCAGACCACCGAGATTAAAAGTGAAGAAATTGTAATCGGTGATTATCTGATCATTCAAGAAGGTACCTCTGTTACCGCCGATGGCAGTATTGTTCATTCTAATGACTTCTCTGTAAACGAGTCTATACTTACCGGGGAATCCTTTGCGGTATATAAAGACAAAGACAGTACCAATCACGAGGTTTTCCAGGGCACCACTGTAGCCAGCGGGCTGGCCATAGCAGTGGTTACAGCGATTGGAAATGGCACCAAATTGGGAAAAATTGGTAAAAGTCTGGAAGATATCAAAGAAGAAAAGACACCACTAGAAATTCAAATCAACAATTTTATCAAAAAAATGGTGGTTGCCGGAGCAGCCGTTTTTTGCATCGTATGGGGCATTAATTACTTTAATTCCCTCGATGTACTGGATAGCCTGTTAAAGGCACTTACCCTTGCCATGAGTATATTGCCAGAGGAAATACCGGTGGCCTTCGCTACTTTTATGGCACTGGGGGCATGGCGCATGATGCAAATGGGGGTCGTGGTCAAACAGATGAAAACCGTAGAAACACTGGGCAGTGCGACGGTAATCTGCACAGACAAAACCGGAACAATTACCGAAAACAAAATGAGTCTTGCCAGACTATATCTGCTGGCATCCGATAAAATAGCAGCTCCTGACCAGGGTCTTAATGATGCAGAAAAAGCCCTGATCCGAATGGGGATGTGGGCCAGTGAACCTATTCCATTCGATCCAATGGAAGTCGCCTTACACCATGGTTATGCTGAAACTACATTCTCCGATGAACGCCCGGACTATAAAATGGTTCACGAATATCCTTTAGGTGGAAAACCGCCCATGATGACCCACATATTTGAAAATAAAAGCGGGATACGGATCATCGCAGCTAAGGGYGCCCCTGAAGCCCTGATTGCGGTATCGGAACTTGAGGCTTTTGAAAAAGAAAAGATTACAATGGCTGTTAACTCACTTGCCTCACAGGGATACCGCGTCCTGGCAGTAGGCCAATCGGATTTTACGGGATCTCAGTTTCCGGATCAGCAGCAAAAATTTAAGTTTAAATTCATCGGTATGCTGGCCTTTTATGACCCGCCCAAACAACACATTGAGCAAGTATTAAAGGATTTCTACCAGGCTGGAATTGCCGTTAAAATCATCACCGGGGACAATGCGGCAACCACCACCGCTATCGCCAGACAAATCGGGTTCAAAGGGTACGAAAAAAGCATCAGCGGTGATGAGCTTATGAAAATGCCGGAAAAAGAACTTCAGCGCACTGTAATGCAAATGAACATATTTTCCAGGATGTTCCCGGATGCGAAGCTCAAGATCATTAACGCCTTAAAATCAAACAATGAAATCGTTGCCATGACCGGTGATGGAGTAAATGACGGTCCTGCCCTGAAAGCCGCACATATTGGGATTGCAATGGGAAAAAGAGGCACAGAAATCGCCAGGCAAGCCGCTTCATTGATCCTGCTGGAAGATGACCTGGCCAAAATGGTAACTGCTATAGCAATGGGCAGAAGAATCTACACCAACCTGAAAAAAGCAATTCAATACATCATCTCTATTCACATCCCCATCATATTAACCGTATTTATTCCCTTAGCCCTGGGTTGGATTTATCCCAATATTTTTTCTCCCATTCACATTATATTTTTAGAACTGGTGATGGGGCCAACCTGTTCCATTATTTATGAAAATGAACCGATAGAGCAAAACACCATGCTTCAGAAACCGCGCCCTTTTTCTAACACATTTTTCAGCGGGAAAGAATTGACCACAAGCATCCTGCAAGGATTAATGATTACCGCAGGAACTCTATTTATCTATCAATATGCCGTTCAACATGGTTATGGAGAACTCCTCACAAGATCCATGGTATTTACCTGTTTAATCGCGGCAAATGTATTGCTCACTCTGGTTAACAGATCTTTCTATTATTCTCTACTTACTACCATAAAGTACAAAAACAACCTGGTATTTCTCATAATTATGATCACTATACTTATTTCAGGTGCTATTCTCTACATCAAACCATTAACAGTATTCTTTGGATTTCAGTCACTGAGCTTAATCCAGCTGTCCCTCAGTATTGGCATCGGATTCTCATCCGTAATCTGGCATGAATTTGTTAAATGGAAAAAGAGGCTTCAGTCGGTAACATAATGTTGAGTCATCGTAAATGCCAATTTTCCTACTGAAGTTTATTAGGATTTTCCAAAAAAAATATTCATTCTAGAATTGCTTGTCAATCTATTATTAAGTTATTAAATAATATTGCATTGTGGGAACAACAATCAATTTTCATCCTTTTAGAAGGAATTGAGTAGCATACAAACTGTATATTTATATATCCGGGTAAGGCCATATGAACAGGCTACAAAAGGATACTCAAAACCAAAGAACTTATACAAAATGGAGAAATCGAAAATGAAGATTTCCTGATTATTAAGAAAGACTGTGAGCAGAGTATCATGAGTATCTACAAAGCAGTAGGAATACCATGTTTATCAAAGAAATGGTAGTTTTAGCATTAACAAGAGAAAGATATAAAACCCTAAAAAACAAAATGTTAAATCACAAGAAACACTAAGTTTTCTAGTAAACTTTGCTAAGTTGACTATAGAAAATACGAACTGTCGTTAATAGTACATACAAAAACCTTAGTATTTGGATCTATGAAGGTGTTCGAATCCCATGTCCCCTCTTACAATTTTCAGAATTTCAATGTTACGTCCTCATTCTTTCGTATCAGACAAAAACAAACAACATATTGAAATACAGTAAATTAACTTAAAAAATATTTTTAGACGCTTAAATGAGATTGCTGAGTAATTTTATCTCTTCTATTTTTAGAAACTCAAAAACAAACACAATTCATTCGTTTTCAAATAGATATAAAAAAGCCGGAAAAGTGTTCTAAAAACAGACACTTTTCCGGCTTTGCGGAGGAAGAGGGATTCGAACCCTCGGTACCGTTGCCAGTACGACAGTTTAGCAAACTGTTCCTTTCGGCCACTCAGGCATCCCTCCGTATCTCGAAATCTCCCTTTCGAGGTTGCAAATATAGCAATTCATTAATATTTGCAAAAGAAATTTTATAGAGTTTGTTGATAATCTATTCGAACATGATAGATACTCATAAGCATTGTCTTGAATATCAGCTTTATAGTTTCGAGATCTTTTAATGGACTATCGCAATTATCTAATTGATTTTGCTCCAGTTAATAGTCAATAATGCGTTCAACCAGCTCATTTATGCTCTGGGCGTCCGGATTTTTCAGACTTCTTGAGGCCGCTTCCACCGAATCTGCCAACATTAAAACACCAGTTTCTTTAGAAAAAGGTATAGGTCCCGGATAGCGGAAGATATTCTCATCAACAAACTTTTCAGGAGAATTCTTCAAAAACGACTGATAAAAATAATCTACACGGGTATTACCATGGTGAGTTCTTATAAAGTCTATCACACTTTCGGGTAATTGATGCTTACGTGTGATCTCTATGCCCTTGTGCACATGTTTAATGATGATCTGGGCACTTTGTTCATATGGCAGCTTATCATGCGGACTAAGTCCGGTATTTTGGTTTTCAATAAAATATTGAGGATTCTCTATTTTACCAATATCGTGGTACAATGCCCCCGCCCGAACAAGCAATGAGTTCCCTCCTATTTTGAATATTGCGGCCTCGGCCAGATTTGCTACCTGCAAAGAATGCTGAAACGTACCAGGAGCTTTAAAAGCCAGCTCCCTTAGCAGTTTATTATTAGTGTTAGTAAGCTCAATTAATGCAACATCAGAGGTGATTCCAAACAGCCTCTCAAAAGCATAAATCAAAGGATAAGCAAGCAAAGAAAGCAATACACTAACAATAAATGGAACAAAATTCATCCATTCTATCTGACCGATAGCCCCTTCCCTCAATAATGCAATGCCAATAAAAGAAATAAAATATGCCGACAATATAAATAAAGCCGACAATAGCAATTGCTCTCTTTTAACCAAATTCCGAATACTATAGATAGCCACCATACCGGCAGTTGTTTGATAAAATACAAACTCAAAGCTATTTGGCACAAAGAAACCGGCAATCAGGATCACCAATAAATGCAGATATAGTGCCAACCTGGTATCAAATAATATCCTTATAATAATGGGGACTATACAAAATGGAATGTAATATAAACTAGGGAGACTAAGCTTTATAGCCCAAGATAAGGCCAAAAGCATACTCGTCGTTACCAGTAATATCAAAGAAAGCTGACGGTTGTCGGCAAATATATCCTTACGAAACAAGTGTAAAAACACCATTAGCAAACAAACATTAAAGCCTACAAGCAGGATCTGACCAAAATAAACCAGGCTGCTATCACCAATTGTTTTAGACTGCGCTTCATATATTTCCTTAAATGACTGCAGCTTTTGGTAAATCTCGTCGTCAATCACATTATTTTTAGCAATGATCAGCTCGCCTTTCTGAACCATTCCTCTGGTTGTAGAAAGACTATTTATTGCATTCTCTTGTACGATAGCCGTCAATTTCTCATTAAAAATAATGTTGGGCTGCAAATGATCTTCAACAAGATTAACAATTACCTCCTTAACTTTCAGATTTACAGACTGGAAATTATCTTTAAAATAATCAAGAGCAGTTTGTACGGTAAATACATCTTGAGTACTAACCGCTTTACTTATATTATTATCCAGCAAAGAGAAATCATAATTCTTACTTCCTTTTTGATGTTTGGCATTAATTGCAATAATCCCCTTATCGTAAATCGATTTTAAAAGTTTAAACGAGGCCTGTCTGTATTGTTCCTTTTCATTTTCTGGAAGGGCATTACTTCTCCACTTTACATCAAACTCATTTAAATAAGCCTCTTCAACATCATTAATCAGATACTTATTTATAGTATAAATAGGCAATACATTATTTAATGCATCCTTTTTATCTGTATCTACTTGTGGGTTTGTCTTTAATATTGCAAAATTAAATGGAGATATAAGGTCCTTATTTTTCCAGATCTCTCCCTTTTCAAATTCGTACCTGAAACGTGGCTGTTTTGGTAAAAAAGCAGTTATTATCAATACAGAAAGCACCATCATGATATACTTAATGTTTGATGTATACTTACGGTAAAGTACCCTGTGAGAATTCTTGTTGATTTTTGCCAAAGCGATTTATGTTGAATTTGATTCAAAAATAACATTAATTTTTCATTTGAATGTTT
>NZ_JBFTIZ010000229.1:0-10077 GCF_056395165.1 Pedobacter sp. 10L46_2 | reverse complement strand
ATGCTGCAGAGGGGCTTATCAAATACAATAATTTTGTTTATTACGGTAGCATCAATCCAAGGAAATTATTTAGCCGGTACTATGTGCCGGTAAAAAGACCTGATAGCCTAAGTGTAACTGCTGTTCTGGAGACAAAGGACATTCAAAAACTATTAACAAGCATCCAACCTTCTTCTCCCGATTATCAGGTATTCCAGCATAAACTTTCAAAATACAAGGCCGACTCTGGCAGTAAAAGCTATATGGTAAAAACCATTATGGTAAATATGGAGCGGTTGCGCTGGAAATTGCCAGAGCTTGGCGATGAGTATGTGCAGGTAAATATCCCTGATTTTTCGCTTACCTGGTTTAAAAACCAGGACACACTTACCCAGATGAAAGTTTGTGTTGGAGGGAAACGCGAGGAAGGTTATGCCGATAAAATTAAGCAGTACCTGAAATCGGGAAATCTGGATGATAAGCCGAAAAATCATGAAACACCCTTACTATACAGTAAACTGAACTCTATACAGGTAAATCCGATATGGAATATTCCGGTCAGCATTGCACAAAGTGAAATTTACTGGCAGGCAGTTAGAGATCCATATTATCTTTCGAAGCTCAGGAGAGGGGAATGCTTTAGGTAAGTTTAAATTTATATTCGACAATGGATCGAGCATCTACCTGCACGATACGAACAATAAAAGTGCATTTTCCAGAGCTAACCGCGCAATAAGCCATGGTTGTGTTCGTGTAGAAAAACCGTTACAATTTGCTGAAACGCTGGTAAAAGATAAGTACGAATACGATCAGCTAAGAATGGAAGTAAACCTGCCACCAATAGATACCAACAGAATGGCGGTTTACCGAAAAAAAATGGCTAAAAAAGCTGATACAGTAAATGTTTATAGGTTAAAGCCTAAGTGGTTTGGCGTTAAAAAACCTGTTCCCTTGATCATCAATTACATAACCGCATGGTCGCAAAACGGTAGTCTGCAGTTCCGACCAGATGTTTATGGTTTAGATGAAACTTTATGGGATGCTATGAAAAAATTCATGTAAAAGTTCTACCTTTGGTTTTTAATGAATTTCCTATACCCAGGTTTTCTTTTCGCGCTGCTGGCAATAGCCATACCTATTGTAATTCACTTATTCAATTTCAGGAAATTTAAGAAAGTATATTTTAGCAACTTACAATTCTTAAAGGAGGCAAAGGAGCAAAATTCTTCAAGAGAAAAGCTTAAAAATTTGCTTGTACTTTTGTGCAGGGTATTGGCCATCGTATTTCTTGTGCTGGCATTTGCCAGGCCTTTTATCCCCTCGGGCAACAAACATAATCCGGGACAGAGAAATGTTATCAGTATCTATATTGATAACTCTTATAGTATGGAGACCGTAAACAAAGAGGGCAGTTTACTTGATGAAGCTAAAAGAAAGGCAAAGGAAATTGTAAGGTCATATGATATTAATGATCAGTTTCAATTAATTACAAACGATTTTGAGGGCAAGCACCAAAGGCTTGTTAATAAAGAAGAGTTTATTCAATTACTGGATGAAATTAAGATATCACCAGCAAATAAGACTTTGCAACAGATTCTAAACAGACAACAGGCAAGTTTTTCTGCAAATAGAAACGAGATCTGCTATCTGCTTTCCGACTTTCAGAATAGTTTTGCAGGTGATAAACCTTTAGCGGCCAATAAAGAGATCAGTTATACTTTTATTAAGCTAAATGCCAACAGCCTTCCGAATATTTCGGTTGATAGTGTTTGGAGCCTTTCACCGGTACACCAACCAGGGCAGGCAGAGAGGGTTGTGGTCCAATTAAGGAATTATGGTGAAGAGCTTGCTTCGGGCATAGCCTTAAAGCTAACAATAAACAAACAGCAAAAAGCTATCAGTAATATAAATGTTGAGGCTGGTAAGTCAGTTAAAGACACTTTATCTTTTAGTGGATTAAAAAGCGGGTGGCAAAAAGGTGTAATTAGTATTAAGGACTTTCCTTTAACATTTGATGATGATCTGAATTTTAGTTTTAAGGTAAGTAATGAGCTAAAGGTGCTAAACATCACGGGCAATTCTTCTGATAAATTTATAAAGGCGCTCTTTGCATCCGACAATTATTTTAAACTTACCGAAATGCCTGAGTCGAACATTAAATACTCCAGCTTTTCCGATTACAGTTTAATAGTACTTAACGGGCTAAAAGAACCATCTTCAGGCCTCGCTCAGCAATTAAAAGGATATGTACAAAATGGAGGATCTGTAGTTATCTTTCCTGATCTTGATGCCAATAGCAATGTTTACACTCCGTTCTTAACCGGCTTGTCGCTGCCTGCGGTTCAGCAATTAAATTCTGGGCCACCTTTAGCAAGCAGTATGGATTTAAAGAACTCTGTTTTTAAAGATGTGTTCGATCAGATTCCTAAAAATATAGATCTGCCCTTGGTAAACAGGTATTTTAGTTATACTGAGCAGAATACAAGTGCTAAAGAAAGCATTTTGCAATTGCCTTTAAATAGATTCCTGTTTGCAAAGTATACGGTAGGGGCCGGTAAAATTTATCTTTCATCAAGTTCATTGGATATTAAGGATAGCAACCTGCCTAAGCACCCGGTTTTTGTACCATTAATGTATAAGATTGCTTTTGCAAGTGCAAAAGAGCAACCATTATATTATACAATAGGCCTCAATAATTTATTAGAAAGTGAAAAAATTAGTCTTCTGGCTAATCAGTCGTTAAAATTGGTGTCGAATGACTTTGAAGTTATTCCTGAAGTGCGACAAACTGCCGGAAAAACTTTACTATATGTTGCAGATCAGGTAAAGAAATCGGGCTTTTATGAATTAAAAAAAGCAGATTCTGTTTTGGCCATTATAGCGTTTAATGATAACCGTACAGAATCCGACATGCATTATGCTACAGAAACACAGCTTAATAACTTGTTTGGCAAACAAAAGGTAGCAGTATTTAATTCTAAAAAGGATGCACAATCATTAAATATCGAAGGGAAAAATAGCAGCAGTGAATTATGGAAACTTTGCCTAATTTTAACTATTGTTTTTTTAGCCGGTGAAATACTACTTATTAGATTCTTTAATAACATAAAAAACATAAAAATATCATGAACCTTCTTATCACGGGTATAGTTATTGCCGATCCAAACAGCCAGTTCAATCAAAAGAAATGTGATGTTCGTGTAGAACAAGGAAAGATAACGGCTATAGGTAACAACCTGACCGCATCTAAAAACGAACAGGTTTTTGATGGCCAGGGTGCTGTTGGTTTACAGGGATCGCGGTTTTGCCAAATACTAAGCCAGTGGTGCAATCTAAGGCCGAAGTGGAATACATTATTAACAGGGCAAAAAACAATCTGGTAGATGTGCTGCCAATAGGAGCGGTTAGTCAGGGACTGGAAGGTAAAGAGCTTGCAGAATTGTACGACATGAAGCAGGCGGGTGCAGTAGCATTTTCTGATGGAGGAAAGGCAATTGTTGACGATGGCTTTATGAGTCGCGCAATACAATACACCCAGGGTTTTAACGGACTTTTAATGGTATATCCTGAGAATAAATCCATTGCAGGAAAATCGCAGATTAACGAAAGCAAAACCAGCGTGTTATTGGGAATGAAAGGATTGCCATCGTTAGCAGAGGAAATGCACATTAGCCGCGATATCTTTTTAGCCACTTACCATAATGCTCCTGTACATATTAGTAATATTTCAACAGCAGGTTCTGTAGCGCTTATAAAGAAAGCTAAAAAAGATGGTGTGAAAATCACTTGTGATGTAGCTGCACATCATTTGGTGTTTACAGAAGAGTTGCTGAATGATTTCGACAGTAATTACAAGGTTAAGCCACCTTTGCGTGGTAAATCTGATGTGAAGGCATTGCTTACAGGTTTAAAAGACGGAACCATTGATGCAATAGGATCACAGCATCGCCCGCACGAAATAGAATTTAAAGATGTTGAATTTGAAATTGCATCATACGGCATCATTGCCCTGCAAACTGTTTTGCCTTTGCTTATAAAAGCCGGACTTGATGCAACGCAGATAGCGGAGAAGCTTTCTATAAATCCCCGTAAATTACTAAGACTCGCAGTTCCTGTGATTGAAGAAGGTGCTGAAGCCAACTTTACAGTTTATAATCCTACTTTACAATGGGAGTATAATGTTGCCAGTAACTATTCTAAATCTGCCAATTCTCCACTATTAAATAAAAAACTGACCGGTAAAGTTCAACTGGTATTTAATAACAAACAATTACAATCATATGGATAATCATGTAAAAGACGCACTAATTGCATCGTTAGATAAATTTGCTGCGGTATCTGGTAATGACTCGGTTAAGTTAGAGGAAAGCCTTGTAGAAGTGTTTAACAAAGACCTTGGCTTTATAGAGAAGGTTGAAGAGTTTGATGAAGTTTTTGATGAGCATCCATCATTTGAGGAGCTTAGAGAAGTATTCTTTGATTTGCTGATGATTAATTTCTTTTCTATTGACATTAAAAAACTTGAAGAAGATTACCTTGACTCTGAAGAGTGGCTAAGGATTGAAGAAGAAACAATAGATAGGGGAACAGAATTACTGAACCTTTTGTTGTATATCAATGAATGCCATGACGAGCGTATAAAACCTGAATTAGGTGATTTCCTTAAAGAATTCTTATTGGTTGAGGAAGACGAGTTTCAGGATGAATTCCATATTTATGAAGACCTGATCAGCAACCAGCAATTGATTGAAGGAAGTGTTGAGGATATCTGCAGTCATGCCGGGATGATTGATCTGGGTGAAGAAATGGAAGATCTTTTTGTTCCTTTTATGGTTTTCTTCCATCAGCCTAAAGCCAATGATAAGATAATTAAAGAGCTAGAGGATTTTAGTGCAAACAAGGAGTTTGATATTGCGGTGTATACCTTAATCGCTAATTTTAATGCGGCTACCGCTTAGGCAATAGCTTTTATTATTAACTTATATATTAACGTTTATTTAAAACTTTCAAATGGAAGAAGAAGTAGTAGTAGAACCGAAAAAGAATCCAAATATGCTGGCGTTTAAAAGCGCAATAGCATATTCTGTTTATTTCCTTGTGCTTATGTTTGTGATGAAATGGCTAGGAGTTGATCAGAACAACCCGAATACCACTGTAGCAGAGAAAATTATATACTCGCTAGCTTCCTATATTCCATTTATTATGGCTGTTGTATTTGTGCAAACTACATACAAAAAGGAATTAGGTGGATATATAAGCTTTGGTAAAGCATTTTCTTCGGGCTTTAAAGTAGCTGCATATGCAGGATTGTTTATAGCTGTGTTTACTATCCTTTATTATAAGGTTTTAGATACAAATGCTTTTAATCAGCTAATGGATTCAGCAAAGGCTGCGGCTGGTGATGATGAAAACAAGGTTAAGGGAGTAGAGATGATGAGACCTTACATGATCTTTTTTATAGGATTTGGAGTAGCGGTGAGTTACACGATTTATGGTTTGATTATCAGTTTAATTGGTGCAGCTGTTATTAAAAAAGAACAACCTCTTTACGAAGAATAGTATTTTAACGATATAAAATATATCACTTGTTTAAAAAGACAATTATTAAATCGAATAATGGATTTAATAATTGTCTTTTTTTGTTTATTATTGTTTTGAGGTTGTTCAAAAGTGTCGTCGTCATTCCTGTGTTCCAGCTGCTTATGTTGATTGTTGTCTGTTAATGAAGAACTTTTCATTTCTGAAAGACCATAATATTAAAGCACTCAAATTATCTCGACTCATGTCGGCTCTCAAATCAGCAAGGCTTCTTTTCTGTTTTGGGGTACTATGGAATACATTCGATATGAGGAACGAATTGTTTGTATAGTCTCTTGTTAGAAACACACAAAACCAAATATATATGAGATCTTTTAATCGCAGATCTTTCATCGTAAACACTGCACTTGCAGGTTTAGGTGCAGGTTTGCTTCATTCTTTGCCTTCGTTAGGCAAGTCGCCGTTACGTACGGAAACAGGAAAACGTATTGGAATTATAGGATTGGATACTTCGCATAGTGAGGTTTTCATCAAAGCTATTAATGGAGGTGGTCTGGAAATGAAGGGCTACAAAGTAATAGCAGCCTATCCACATGGAAGTAAAGACATTCCTGCAGCATTAAAAATGAAACCCGGCATCATTGAAGCTGTTAAGGCAAATGGAGTTGAAATAGTGGACTCGATTGAAGAACTGATTAGGAAGGTTGATGTTGTCCTGTTGGAAACCATTGACGGAAGACCACATTTTGAACAAGCTTTACCAGTGATGCAGGCTGGAAAAAGGATGTTTATAGACAAGCCCATTGCAGCTTCGCTGGATGATGTGAAAAAAATCTTTGCTGCTTCTAAAAAATACGATGCTCCGGTTTTTAGCTCTTCAGCATTGCGCTTTGATGGCAATGTACAAAAGGTTGTTTCAGGAAGTATTGGCAAGGTATTAGGAGCTGATGTTTATACCCCGGCAGAGATTGAATCGAACCACATGGATATGGCTTGGTATGCTATACATGGGATAGAAATGTTGTTTACAGTTATGGGGCCTGGTTGTAAAACGGTGACCAGAATTTATAACGATGGTGTTGATTTTGTAACAGGTGTATGGGAAGATGGACGTGTTGGAACTGTACGTGGAATACGTAATGGGGCTTCAAATATTGCAGGTACTGCTTTTGGAGAAGGTGGAATAGCTACATTGGGGCCATTTAGTTCTTATTCTCCACTAATAGCTGAGATCATAGGTTTTTTTGAAACGGGTAAACCTCCTGTTTCTGAAAGGGAAACCATGGAGATTTTCTCTTTTATAAAGGCTGCTGATTTGAGCAGAAAACGTAGTGGTTCATCGGTTTTATTGGCTAATGTTTAATTGTTAAAATGAAATCAAATTATTTATTAGTAGCGGCAACATTTTTTATTTTAGTGCTTAGCTCATGGATCTGGAAAAATAAACACGAGAATCATGGTTTTCAAGTATTAAGTAAGATCGATACAACAGTTCCTGATAGTAGCCGGTATACGCGCATTGTATTAGCTGAAGGATTGGATGAGCCTATGGAAATGGCCGTACTCCCTAACCTGAATATACTTTTTGTAGAACGTAAGGGGGCTGTAAAGCTTTATAACAGTAAAACAAAGTCAGTTAAAACTATAGCAAATATTAATGTTTTTAGTGGCATAGAAGATGGACTGCTGGGGTTAGCCTTAGATCCAAAGTTCGCAGAAAATCATTGGGTGTACCTTTATTTTGCGGTAGGAGGAGAGGAGTCAAAAAGTAGGTTAGCACGGTATCAGTTAGTTGGAGATAAGCTAATTAATAAATCGGAACAGGTATTGCTTGAAATTCCAACTCAGCGTAAATATTGTTGCCATTCTGCAGGTTACCTCTCATTTGACTCGAAAGGGATATTATATCTATCTACAGGTGATAATACAAACGCAGAGGAAACGGAAGGTTATACTCCTGTGGATGAAAGGCCGGGAAGAGGGCTGGCGGATGATCAGGCAACTTCTGCCAATACTAATGATTTAAGAGGAAAGATACTTCGTATTATTCCCAAAGATGGTGGTGGCTATTCTATTCCTGAGGGAAATCTTTTTCCTAAAGATGGTTCAAAAGGTTTACCTGAAATTTATACTATGGGGTCCCGTAATCCTTATCGGTTTAGCATCGATCAAAAAAATGGCTATGTATACTGGGGGGATGTTGGTCCGGATACAAAAGTGGAAAGTGAAGATGGCGAGTACATGAGCTTTGATGAGATTAATCAGGCTAAAAAACCGGGTTTTTTTGGGTGGCCATATTTTTTAGGAAACAACCAGGCATTACCGCTGTATAATTATGCAACCAAACAGCCGGGAGAAAAAAAGGATCCTACTAAGCCTTTAAACAATTCACCTAATAATACCGGCGAAAAGGAGCTACCTCCAGCTGAGCCAGCAATGATCTGGTATGGTAAAATGCCCTCCAAACATTTTCCTATGGTAGGAAGTGGTGGTGCTACTGCAGCTGCTGGCCCAATTTATTATAGCGACCTATTCCCAAATGCGCCCTATAAACTTTCGGAATATTATAATGGTAAGTTATTTATTTACGATTGGATTAGGGGTTGGATCATGGCGGTTACTTTTGATGAAAGCGGTAACTATAAACAGATGGAACCATTTTTAAAACACCTTAAGTTTTCTGCCCTTGTAGATATGCAATTTAGTAAGGATGGTGCAATATATATGCTAGAATATGGCACTAACTGGTTCTCTAAAAATACGGATGCAAAGCTCATAAGAATAGAGTATCAGGAAGGAAATAGAAAACCTATAGCGGAAATAACGGTCGACAAACCGTACGGTGCTGCTCCTTTGTTAGTTAATTTGTCAGGTAATAAATCAGTTGATTTTGATAAAGAAGATAAACTTGATTTCAGCTGGATGATAGCAGGTAAAACAATCAGCGGATCGGAAGTGAAATATAGTTTTGAGAAGCCGGGTATTTATAATGTTGAGCTAAATGTAAAGGATGATAAAGGGGCAGTAGGAACCGCAATTTCCAAAATACATGTTGGGAATACCCCTCCGTTGGTAGCTATTAAAAGCAATTCAAATAGAAGTTTTTACTGGGATGGACAGCTATTAGATTATCAGGTTGTGGTTAAAGATGTAGAGGATAAGGTGATAGATCAGAATAAAGTGAAGGTCTCTTTCGGTTATTTACCTCAGGGAAAAGATGTAGCAGTTATCCTCGCCGGGAATCAAGATCCTGGAGCTTATAAATATCTTAAAGGGTCGGGGATGTTGGCTAATTTGGATTGTAAGGCATGTCATTCTATGGACAAGGCTTCAGTTGGTCCTACTTATAAGTCGATATCGGTGCGGTATGCAGGCAAGAAAGATGTAGTGAAAACGCTAGCTAAAAAGGTCATTGAGGGCGGTAGCGGGAACTGGGGAGAGCGGGCTATGTCAGCACATCCGGCGGTGTCTCCGGATGACGCTGCAGAAATGGTCGATTATATTCTTTCGCTTTCTAGAAAATCTGGAAAACTGCCTCTTAAAAATAGCATCCCTTTAAAAGACCATCTTGGAAAAGGAAAGGAGGGAAGTTACCTGCTGAATGCTTCGTATAGAGATAAAGGAGCTAATGGAATTGAACCTTTAGATAGTAGAGCTTATATTTCTTTGCGCAATCCTTACGTTCAGGCAGAAGATTTTGATAAGGGAAATGTTCGTATAGCTACGATTACTACGGCTTTTATGGCTTATACAACTGGAATTGCAGACCATAGTTATATCAAGTTTAATGAAATAGATCTGGCAGGCATAAAACGGGTTAAGTATAATGTACAGGTCATTGGCACCGGAGGAAATATTGAATTGAGGTTAGATAGTATGAATGGGCCATTAATTAGCCGGCTTATTGTACCGGCAGCAGCGGCTGATGGTAAAACAGATTGGAAAGAGTTAACTGCCGCAATAGAGGTAACAAAAGGTAATCATGATCTTTATTTTGTATTTACAGCTTCAGGAGATCAGAAGCAAGATCTGTTTAATCTGGATTGGATTTATTTTTCTAATAAATAGTAAAGGGCTGTTCAAAGAATTTCGCATTCTTTGAACAGCCCTTTACCTAAAAAATCAATAATTAAAGATTTCTGATCCAAATGTTACGGAAACTCAATGGTTCGCTAGGATCTCCATGAGATTGTAACTTAATTGGCGCAGGGCCATGAGCTTGTCTGTATGCAGGTGCTCCGATGTATTGTGTTGGCCCCAATAATGTAGTATTATCCTGAACCAATACTCCGTTAAATAACACGGTAACTCTGGCAGGTGTTTTTACAGTTTTGTCTTCGTTAAATGTAGGTGCAGTCCAGATCACATCGTAACTGTTCCATTCTCCTGGTTTGCGGGTTGGGTTGGCAAGAGGGACAAATTGTTTGTAAATACTTGCAGCCTGTCCATTTGTATAAGTGTCGTTTTTATAAGAGTCAAGAATTTGCAATTCGTAACCGGCATCACCTTTGCCAATAGAAGCAAGGAAAAGTCCGCTATTGCCTCTGCCTTGTCCTTTGC
>NZ_JBFTIZ010000228.1:0-8533 GCF_056395165.1 Pedobacter sp. 10L46_2 | reverse complement strand
TGCAAGTAGTTACCTCTTTGTATAATAGTAACAAAAAGTAAAGTTTTATTGATTTACAGTGCTTTAAATTTTCAATGCAACAAAATAAAATTGACACCTGTCCATTTCAGGAAGCAATGGATCTGATGTCGGGCAAATGGACCATGACAATCATCAATACACTGATGGCAGGTAAAATGAGGTTTAAGGTATTGGAAAGATCAATCCCTGGTATCAATACACGTATGTTGGTTAAGGAGCTCAAACAATTGGAAAAAACAGGGGTTCTGACCAGGACCGCTTATGCCACAGTTCCTCCAACTGTCGAGTATGCATTAAGTGAAAAAGGAATTTCATTGACATCTGTCCTTGCTGCTGTTCAAGACTGGGCTTTAAAAAACATGCAAACCAAAAATTAAACTTAAGATGGAAATAAATAAGATAGATATATCTACCAGATATGCTACACATGCCGACTTGCCTAAGCTTGGCAAATTTTTACAAATGTTGGTTGAGGCCGAACGTCCTTTTAATCCTACTTTAAAGGATGGCGAAATCTTCTATTACGACCTTAAGACACTTATAGAGGATGAGCAAACAGCAATCCTAGTGATCGAGTTTAATGCTGAAATCGTTGGATGTGGTTATGCCCAAATTAGATCAGCAAAAGCTTACGAACGTCATGAGCTCTTTGGTTATCTGGGCTTCATGTTTGTAAGTCCGGAATTTAGAGGAAAGGGGATTAATAAGCTATTGATAAACGATCTTAAGCAATGGGTTTTATCAAAAGGAATAACTGAGCTGCGTCTTGATGTATACCACGACAATGATGCGGCTGTGAAGGCATATGAAAAAGTAGGTTTCAAGAAATTACTTACAACAATGCGCTGTGATATCAGCTAATCGCTATTTTAATATTAGTTGGCACAACCCAAAAATAACACCAGCGTGCGCCTTATCAACCATAAAAATTCGTAATTAAAGCCAAAGAAATGTTGGCTTTTTTTTACAAATTGCGATTTCACACACAATGAATGAGAACTAACCTAAATAGTGAGTTGGCCACCAAGCCGCACTATCCCATATTAGACGGCCTTCGCGGTGTCGCAGCCATAATCGTTGTAACGTTTCACCTGGCTGAACCATTCTCAACAAGTAATTTAGATAAATTCGTTAATCACGGTTATCTGGCTGTCGACTTTTTCTTTTTATTATCAGGCTTCGTGATGGGCTATGCCTACGACGATCGCTGGCATAAAATGACAGTAGGAAGCTTTTTCAAACGCCGCATCGTACGCCTTCAGCCAATGGTGGTTTTGGGGATGACCCTCGGCGCAATCGGATTCTATTTTACAGATTCTACACTATGGCCGCTCATTCATACTATTCCTATCTGGAAGATGCTGCTGGTACTGCTGATCGGTTATACGATCCTGCCCGTGCCATTATCTCTTGATATACGTGGCTGGCAAGAGATGCACCCCTTGAATAGTGTGGGATGGTCATTGTTCTTTGAATATATTGCCAACATTCTTTACGCAATCTGGATCAGAAAATTCTCCAAAACGGCATTAAGTATTTTAGTTGGCATCGCTGCTATCGCACTCGTACACCTGGCGATCACAAACGGCGACGTTAGTGGAGGATGGACGCTGAACGTGGAGCAGGTACGCATTGGATTAACGCGCGTCATGTATCCGTTCTTTGCCGGTCTGTTACTTTCCCGTGTTGCCAAGCACACCCGTATTAAAAATGCCTTTCTATGGTGTAGCCTTTTAGTAGCTATAGTACTCTATATGCCTCGCATTGGTGGTGCAGAGCATCTTTGGATGAACGGAGTTTATGACTCTGTTTGCATTATCATCGTATTTCCACTTATCGTATACCTTGGCGCAAGTGGCCGGATGCAAACCCAAAGAGAGAACCGCGTTTGCAAATTCTTAGGTGAGATATCATATCCACTTTACCTGGTACATTATCCGATTGTCTATTTTTACGTGGCCTGGATCAGCAACAATAAAGGTTTAACGATAGTGCAGGCATGGCCATATGCGTTAATCATCTTAATAAGTAGCATCATTTTGGCATATGCCGCATTGAAATGGTACGATGAGCCAGTTCGCAAATGGTTGCGGAAAAAGCTTACATGAGGATCAGAAAACGGTTAACCCAAAGATGAAATTTTAGAAAAAGCTATTGAAATGGCCAAATGATTATGATTTACAGATAAATACTAACGAAACATATTACCTAATGAAGCTATTTATTTCTTTACTCACGTTTCTAATATTTGTTCAATTTGCTTATGGGCAAAACGTTGACAGTCTAAAAAAAGAAGAAGTTCAAAAAGAGTTAGAACAACAATTATTTCCAGGTTCCCAACTACAAAACGATTTTCATTTCGAATTTTCAAACCCTTTTACTGAATTAACTTTCTTAACACAAGATGGTTATAAATTAAATGGATTACTCTTCAAGGCAAAGCAGACGGAAGGATTGATATTTTATCTGCATGGCAGCACTGACGGACTTGATACCTGGGGGAAAGTTGCCCCTTTTTATAATAATCTTAATTATGATATCTTTATTCTTGACTATCGAGGTTATGGGAAGAGCGAAGGTAAGGTGAGTAGCGAACCTCAATTGTCTAGTGACATTCAAATGGTATATGACAATTTAAAAAAGATCTATCCAGAATCGAAGATTATTGTGATTGGCCAATCAATAGGTACAGGGCCTGCCGCTATCCTTACAGCAAACAATAATCCGAAAGCGCTTATCTTACAAGCGCCATATTATAGCCTACCAGATTGGATATCCAACATTGCACCGGATATTGATACTTCCAATATGAAATATCAATTTAAGACTTATGAATTTTTGCAGAAAATAAAAGCACCTGTAACAGTTTTTCATGGAGACGCAGACGACGCTATATATATTGGCTCTTCGAAGAAACTTAGTTCATTTTTTAAGAAAGATGATAGATTGTTTATTTTGAAAGGCGAGGGGCATAACAACTTTATAAATAATACAGAGTATTTAGAAAAAATGAAGACGATTCTTCAACAATAGCCCTTCTTACACTTTATTAAACTTGTGTTATGGCTACTTAACGCGATTCAATTTGATCAATCATAGCCTTTTTTACAGCGGCCAAAGCATGATCCTTTGCCTGAGCAAAGGATATACTGTACATACGTTCAATTGAACGTAAACTTGCGGGAAAACTTGACAATAGTTTATCATAATAATCATCCAGAAGATCTGGTGATGGTTTGCGGATCGTAACGCTAAGGTCAAAACAACGGAGCAACGACGGTTCAATAAACTCACTATAATCCGTAGCACAGATCAGTAATGCATTATCCGGATAATAATCAATCAGATGAATCATTGTATTAACTAGTCTGCCCATTTCATCCCCATCTTTAACATCAACACTTCTTACTTTGCTTATCTCATCAAACTCGTCAATAAATAATACGGCTTTTTCTTTAGCTGCTATATTAAAAACAGTTTTAATGCTGTGTGTTATATCATTAATAGATCCTGAGAGGATATTACTCAGATTTAATACAATTAAATTTTTTTCCAAACCAGAGGCAATAGCCTTAACTGTGTAAGTTTTGCCACATCCCTGGCTCACATTCAGTAACATCTTGTTGTCAATCGGCAAACCATATTCGTTTAATTGTTTAAAATAACGATGTTCACTGATTAACCGTGTAATTATTTGTTTATTCGCATCATCAACAAAAAGGTCGTCCAGCAATACCTTTTCGCTATCGTTTATAAAATAATTATATGTATACATTCTCCATCTAATTGAAAGCGTGCCGTATTAAGTCCATCAGAAAATAATACATCGTAAAAAAAAAATATCCAAGGTGAAGACCCCATGCCCGTATATATACCCATACAAAAATGGAGCCATATACCTTAAATGATTAAGTAAAAAAACTCTGTATTGTTAATCGAAGGCACAGATTTACAAGAATATACGCCATATAGACCTATACTGGAAGGGTATAAGCCCTATATTTTTTTAAAAAAACTTGTAAAATGTTGAAATATTATCAAACTCCATATAAATAGTGACTTTGACAAGTGATGAAAAAGGGGTAATGGATTACCTAAAAATTGAATTATGGCCGCAGATGATGATTGCCTGGATAAAATTGAGTTGGTAACCCATAAAATGAGAAAATTAATTATTTTATTGACGATTATACAGCCGTAATAAACTTATTTATTACCAAGTTGTTCTGCTAGGCCAATCAGAATCCCTTCCACTCCGCGAATGTAGCACAACTTATAGGAGTTCTCATACTGAACCATTTCGCCAACCAGTTCAGCGCCATGTTTGCTAAGTCTTGATACCACCTCATCAATATCTTCAACAGTAAACATTACTCGTAAATACCCCACCGAGTTCACGGGGGCCGTACGGTGGTCTGAAATAACAGTTGGCCTTAGAAATTGCGACAGTTCCAAACGACTGTGGCCATCCGGGGTAACCATCATAGCAATCTCTACATGCTGATCGCCCAGTCCGGTAACACGACCAGCCCATTCACCCTCAATTGTAGCCCGTCCTTCAAGCTTTAATCCTAATTCTATAAAAAAGGGGATCACATTGTCCAGCGATTCTACAACGATGCCAACATTATCCATCCTTACTATCTTACTTTTTGTCATGTTTTTTCTCCTCAAATTTATTACTGTTCAGGTGCGCCTTTAGGATCCATCCATACAAACTCCCAATGGTGGCCATCTAGGTCCTCAAAGCTGTGTTGGTACATAAAGCCGTAGTCAGTGGCCGGATTAGGTATGGTGGCACCTGCGGCCTGTGCTTTATTTACCATTTCGTCAACGCCCTCTTTACTATCTGCAGACAGGCAAATAGAGCACTCTACCGCTTTGTGGGCATCCACAATTTCTTTTTTAGTGAACGTCTGAAAGAAAGGTTCTGTTAGCAGCATAATATAAATGGTATCGCTAATGATCATGCAGGTAGCTTTCTCATCGGTAAATTTGGGGTTAAAAGTATAACCAAGTTTGGTAAAAAACTCCACAGATCTGTTAAGGTCCTTAATAGGGAGGTTTACAAAAATTTGAGTTGCCATTATTTTTTTATTTAAGTTATACTCAAAGATACAGCAATGCCTTGCACGTTCAACTGTGCAATAATGACAAATTAAGGGGGGAAATACGACGTGCTAAACAACTAACAGATTTTCTAAAACCTCCCGTCATCCCGACGATACGAGAGATCCCCTGGTTCTCGGGATAACGCAGTTGTGATTTTACATTTAGTATCTTTGACAAAAAGCCACTTTTATTAAATCCTGAAACAACCAAAAAACTCAATATGTCTGCATATAAACGTCGCGATTTCTTAAAACTTTCTTCTTTATCGGCCCTGCCACTTATCGCATCGGCTGTTATGCCAGCAAATACATTTGCATCAGAAAAAGCAATACCATCAAAAGATAGCGAAGCAGTTTATTTTATTAACGATGGGATTTTTTATAAGCCAGAAGATTTTATAAATAAGCTACAAGAGATAAATACCGCTAATCCAATAGAAAGAGATAGTTATGCCGATGGTGGGACCATAGAAAAGCTTTTAAAGAAATTTGTAGAAATTACAGGAAAAGAAGCTGCTGTTTATTTGCCAACAGGCACCTTGGCTAACCAGCTGGCAATTAGTTTTTTATGTGGAAATAATACAAAAGCATTTGTGCAAGAAACCAGTCATGTTTATAGGGACGAAGGAGATGCCGCACAAACCTTGTTCAACAAAAGATTAATTCCGCTGGCCGAAGGAAAGGCACATTTCACCTTAGATGAACTCAAAAAAGCAATTAAATACCATAAAGATGGCGAAGCGTTTGTTGGCGAAGTTGGAGCTGTATCTATAGAAACACCTGTAAGAAGGTGCGATAACCAGGCTTTTCCATTAGAAGAGATAAAAAAGATTTCGGCTTATTGTAAAGAACAAGGCTATAAAATGCACCTTGATGGTGCCAGACTTCACATGGCAACAGCATTTACAAATGCAACGGTAAAAGAATATGCCAGGTATTTCGACACAGTTTACATGTGTTTGTATAAATATTTGGGTGCAACTGGTGGTGCTATTTTATGTGGCGATAAAGTTGTGATTGACCAAATGCATCATCTTATTAAAATCCATGGTGGTGGAATTTTTACCAATTGGCCCAGCGCATCTATCGCTTTGTATCACTTAAACACTATTGATGAGGTGATGGAAAAAATTAAAGTAAAATCGGCTAGTCTTTTTAGTCAGTTTAGCCAACTTAAAGGCTTCAAAATTAATCAGGTGCCTAATGGTACAAATCAATTTAACGTATCAATAGCCAATGGAATTGATCCGGTTAAACTAAATAAAAGGTTGAGGGAAGAGCATAATATTATTTTCGGCCAGCCAAGAGAAGATGGTTTTGTAAAAATTAAAGTAAATCCAACACTGTTGAGAAGAGATAACCAACAAATTATCGACTCCTTTAAAGAAGCAATCTCATTTGCCAAAGTGTAAAATTTTGAATGAAGATGCGAATTGCTTTTCCTAATCCCTTGAAGGTATTAAAGTAAAACGGCTCTTCAACTTTAAAAAAGGCTTTTCAAAACATTTGTAAGACAACATTGCTAATAATGTCGTCGAGATGAAAGCAGTAACAGATCCTATTCCGTTTTTCCATTCCAATAGACCTATACTCTCGCTAAAGGTTGCTAATTCATTTTTAAAAATATTAAAAACGATAGATAAGCTAATTTAGAAGGCATATACTTTACGGGTGCCCCGTAAAGAGATAAAAACATTGCTATAACACCAATAAGTATCAGAAACCATCCAGTAATTGATTGTGGAATTGTAGCTAGGTGAGGAGCATCTACATTAATTTCGCAAACCATTGATGCAATCAACCAGCAAATCACACCTGTTATAAATAAACCAATACGGAGGACTGCATTCCATTTAGGTTCCCAGCCCTTTAAGTAGGCAGAGAGCAGTATTCCTGCAGCAAAAAACTGAAATTGTACAAAGCTATTTGTCCATTGGCCACTAAACCCAGTTGTTGGTCTTTGAGCGTAGTAAATTATCGTGGCGTAAGCAATAACTATTGAAAGAAATGAGAAAATCTTTAATCCTTTTTTCCCTGCAAAAAACAACACTAATGGAAGTAAAATATAAAGTTGTTCTTCTACAGATACACTCCATAAAGGATTTATGCAATAAGATTGCCACTCCTTAAATATTATATACCAATTCCCAGAAAATAGCGTGAATGCTAATTGTGCTTGTCCTGGAATAACAGATCCAAAAAAATCAGTAGCAGAGGTAAGTAACACCATGCCAAAAAAGAAAATAAAATATAGTGGCCAAATCCGTAAAATACGTCTAATGTAAAATGACTTAACGTTTATTTTTCTATCTTTCCAAAATGGACATCTTCTCTTGTTAGTAATTCTGTGATTAAAAATGCGCTAAGGTGTAATTTCGTAATGCGCTTATAATAGACTCCGAGAAATTATGATCGATGAAATGCTATTAAAATATGGGCTAACTAATGCGCCTAGTATTCTACCAATGCTGGATGATTTCAGTGATGAGCGAGAGGTAAGAGAATATTGTTGGCAGGTATTACGGACTTATCCTGACCTAACAAAAGAAGATTGGATTATTGGAATTGAAGGAGGAGATTATATCTATAGTTTTGGCGGCAATTACATCTTTATTACCGACGATATTTGGAGCTTCAATTTGGTTGCCTCTCAGGCAGTATTGGATTTACTGGTAGAAAGAATAAGACAGGTATGATAGTGTTTACCTCTCCAAAGAGTAAAGCACTTTGATCCCATTGGGATAGATTTTATCTCCAATTTCCAACTTTACATAATCCTGATTTGTTGCCTTAAGCCCTTCTAATGGATAATAATACAGCTTACACGGACTATCACTCTTTACCTGTTTAACAGCATAAGAAAACTCAACATCGGCTAGCCCTTTCGCTTCAATCTTGTATCGGAATTCACCAGCCTTTTCATGAAAAACAGCCAATTCCAGCATCCCATTCATAGGTGAGCCAGGGGAATTAACAACGCGCCAGTTCGTAAGCGGTGTAGCTATTCCTGCCAAGGTTATTTTTAAATCGGCCGCAGTAAGACCATTTTTAAGAATCAGGTTGTCTCCTGTCTGCTTATCGGTAAGGGCAATCACAACCTTTGATGGTGGACTTTCATTCAGGATACCAGCACAAGGGTCTAAATTCACTCCATTTTTTTTGCAGCCTGGCAGTGCAGAAAAAAGAACTAATAGCAAAATTGAGTAGCGTAATATTTTCATAGATACGAAGATATATATTAAGGCCCGGATACTATCGCCAAAATTACTTTATATTTGCTAATAATTTATTACCTGTTACTTAAAGGTTATCAGATAATGTCAACATGGTTTTATGGAACAAACAGAAAAGCAACCAGTAAATAAAGAGTTTACCGATGAATGTACCAAGGTGCTCAATGC
>NZ_JBFTIZ010000227.1:0-6859 GCF_056395165.1 Pedobacter sp. 10L46_2 | reverse complement strand
GGCTAATTGCCGGCGTAGATTCATCACTTGCCAAAGCAGAAGTTTCAAGCGCAAAAATCTCGCTGACTAAGGCAAGAGACCTGGAACAGGAACAAGCCAATCGTTTAGGTATACTGATGGGTGTAACCTCAACAGAAATGGAACTGGATACGGCCTCTATTTCAAGAATTCCTCAACAGATGTATGCAGATAGCTTATTGAATGAAAAAAATCATCCGCTGATGCGATTCTACAAAAACAGGGTCGATGTGAGCAATGAGCAGGTAAACCTTTTCCGAAAATCCTACTATCCTACCTTTTCTCTTTTTGGCGTAATGCAGGGAAGAGGATCCGGATTTAGCTCCGCATACGCTCAAAACCAGACAGCCTTTACCCGAAGTTATTTTGATGGGATAAACCCAACCAGAGGAAACTATCTTTTGGGTGTCGGGGTAGTTTGGAATTTAACAAGCATACTGCGTACCAGCCCTCAGGTACGGGCGCAACAGTTCCAAAGTAAAGGGCTACAAGACGAATATGAACTTGTGGGCCAGCAATTACAAGCTCAATTATCATTAGCTAACGCCAAACTCAAAAATGCCATTGACAATTACAATGAAGCACCGATACAGGTTAAAGCGGCATCTGACGCCTATCTTCAGAAAAGTACTTTATATAAAAATGGATTAACTACAATAGTAGACCTTACCCAGGCATTGTATACCCTTAACCGCGCAGAAACTGACAGAGATATTGCCTACAACAATGTGTGGCAGGCATTATTGCTAAAATCGGCTGCACTTGGAGATTTTGACCTTTTCATCAACGAATTTTAATTAGCAATATTCATGAATTTAATCCGCTTTGCGCTTAGAAAACCTATCTCAATATTAGTATTGGTTGCCGGGCTATTCTTTTTTGGCATTAGTGCAGTAAACACCATTAAGGTAGATATTTTACCTAAAATGAACCTGCCGGTGATCTATATCGCCCACCCTTTCGGCGGTTACACCCCTACCCAGATGGAAGCTTACTTTGGCAAGCAATACGTTAACATCTTATTGTTTGCCAATGGCATTAAAACCATTGAAACCAAAAATATTCAGGGTCTGATGCTAATGAAGCTCACTTACTACGAAGGAACCAATATGGCTCAGGCAGCTTCCGAGCTCAGTGCCCTATCCAATCGTGCCCAGGCCATTTTTCCTCCGGGGTCACAGCCTCCCTTCATTATCCGTTTTGATGCTTCATCTCTTCCAATAGGTCAGCTTGTACTAAGCAGTCCTATAAGAACAAACAACGAATTGCAGGATATTGCCAACACCTATGTTCGTGCTTCATTTACTTCTATCCCAGGCTTGTTAGCACCTGCGCCTTTTGGTGGAAGTCCACGAACAATTGAAATAAATGTGGATCCGGTATTAATGCGTTCACATAATTTAACCGTAGACCAGGTAGTTGAAGCCATCAAAGTAAATAACCAAACAGCGCCTCCGGGTAATGTTCGTATAGGAGATAAGAATTACCTGACTCCAACCAATTATACAATCAAAAATGTTAAAGATTTTGAAAATATTCCATTATTTAAGGGGGGCGTACAAAACCTTTACCTGCGAGATGTTGCTGTAGTTAAGGATGGAGCAGATGCGACAGCTGGCTACGCCTTAATTAATGGTAAGCGTTCGGTATACCTGAGCATTGCCAAATCAGGTGACGCCTCTACATGGGATGTGGTTAGTAACTTAAAAAAGAATTTACCTCAGATTCAGAACACGCTGCCTGAGGATGTAAAACTGTCCTACGAATTTGACCAATCGGTATATGTGATCAATGCAGTAAAAAGTCTGATCAGCGAGGGCGCAATCGGCGCTATTCTTACCGGACTAATGGTATTACTATTTTTAGGTGACAAAAGGGCGGCATTGATTGTAATTCTAACCATACCAACTTCTATCATTGCGGGGGTTTTGTTTCTGAAGTTATTCGATCAAACCATCAATATCATGTCTTTAAGTGGCTTAGCATTAGCCATTGGTATCCTGGTCGACGAATCAACAGTAACGATAGAAAATATACACCAGCATTTTGATATGGGTAAACCCAAGGCCCTGGCCATTTRGGATGCCTGTAAGGAAATCGCCTTCCCAAAATTGCTGATCCTATTGTGTATCCTTGCTGTATTTGCACCCGCCTTTACCATGACAGGCATTCCCGGAGCACTATTCTTGCCATTGGCACTTGCAATTGGCTTCTCTATGATTGTTTCCTTCTTTTTATCACAAACCTTCGTACCTATCATGGCCAATTGGTTAATGGTAGCACACCCTAAAAAAACACCAAAGCATAGTAAAAGGATTACAGATGATGAGGCAGTTTTTAACGAAACAGGACTAGGACTGGAATCAGAAAAAGATACGCTAAATCAAAAGAAAATCCTTGTAGAACGTGAAGACTTCAGTAACGATGGCAAGATTTCCCTCTTTGACAGATTCAGGAATCGATTTATGCGCTTTCTGGATCGACTTATGGCTTATCGTAAACCTGTAGTATTGGTTTATTTGCTGGTCGTTATTGTAGCCGCAGCCTTGTTACTCACAAATATTGGAAGAGACGTACTGCCTAAAGTAAATTCCAGTCAGTTTCAGTTAAGGATGAAAGCTCCCGAAGGAACCAGATTGGAACGTACAGAAGCAAAAGTACAGGTGATCCTTAAGGAAATCAAAAGAATGGTTGGAGAGGACCATTTATCCATTAGTTCAGTATATGTAGGACAGCATCCATCTTTATTCTCTGTAAACCCGATTTATTTATTCATGGCAGGGCCACATGAAGCCGTCTTTCAGATTGGACTGAAAGATTATCATGCGGATATGGAAGAATTTAAAGATGAATTAAGGAAAAATGTAAAAAGACTTGAACCGGATATCAGTTTATCTTTTGAGCCAATAGAATTAACCGACAAGGTGTTAAGCCAGGGCTCTCCCACTCCTGTTGAAGTGCGCATAGCGGGTAAGAATAAAAAGATAAATGAAACTTACGCCAGAAAGGTACTCGCTGAACTGAAACAGATTCCTTATTTGCGTGACGTGCAAATTGCACAGTCTATCAAATACCCTGCGTTAAACGTAAATATTGACAGGATTAAAGCTGCTCAACTGGGTGTAGACATGAGCGATGTGTCCCGATCGTTAATAGCCTCTACCTCTTCCTCTCGTTATACAGATAAAAATGTCTGGGTAGATGAGAAAATTGGTTTAACCTATAATGTTCAGGTACAGGTTCCCTTTAATCAGATGAACACCAAAGAGAATATCGGCGAAATCCCCTTGCTTAGAAATAGCATCAGACCTATACTAAGTGATGTAGCCACTATTACTACAGATACCACTTATGGTGAAAATGACAATGTTGGCGCTATGCCCTACCTATCAGTTACGGCAAACCTGAACAAAATGGATCTGGGCTCCGCAAGTAAAGATGTAGACAAAGCGATTAAAGATTTGGGTGAACTGCCGAGAGGTTTGATTGTAAAACCAGTAGGTATGATCAATGTGCTGGGAGAGACCTTAAGCAGTTTACAATCCGGACTTCTTGTTGCCATTGTGGTTATATTCCTGATGCTCTCGGCAAATTTCCAGTCTTTTAAAGTACCATTGGTGATTTTAACTGCGGTACCTGCTGTTATACTCGGAGCGTTGCTGTTGTTAAGTATAACCGGTTCTACTTTAAATCTTCAATCTTATATGGGCATCATTATGTCTGTTGGGGTATCTATCGCTAATGCTGTACTTCTGATAACAAACGCTGAGCATTTACGTAAACATAGCGGGAATGCAGCAAGCGCGGCAAGAGAAGCTGCAGCGCTAAGGATCAGGCCCATCATTATGACCAGTGTGGCGATGGTTGCCGGAATGCTTCCGATGGCCATTGGCCATGGCGAAGGAGGAGACCAGGTTTCACCGCTTGGCAGAGCAGTAATTGGAGGTTTGATCGCTTCAACTATTGCGGTTTTGATAATTTTACCATTAGTATTTGCATGGGTACAAGGCAAGGAAACCACACAATCTATATCACTTGATCCGGAGGATAAAGAAAGTAAACATTACATCAAAGGATTAGCAGAATAACATAAAGGCATTTAAAATAACTTACAAATGAAAACAAACCTATTTCTAAACACAGTAGCCCTGGCAGGAGGAATTGCCATATTGGCTATAATGAACGGATGTACGGCCAAAGCAGAAAAAGAAGCAGACAAAAAAGAGAAGGCAGTTACTATTGTTACTTTTAAACTTAAAAAAGATAAGCTGGCCACCACACTGCAGCTGCCGGGAGAGCTAAGTGCTTACCAGCAGGTTGACTTGTATGCGAAGATAAGCAGCTTTATTAAAACATTAAAAGTAGATATCGGCTCACAGGTAAGTAAAGGTCAATTACTAATGACCCTGGAAGCACCAGAAACCAATTCTCAGTTGGCTGCCGCACAATCGCGACTCAAATCTCAGGAAGCTTTATACACCGCAAGCAAAGCGAATTACGAGCGTTTGTATGAGACTAGTAAAACCCCCGGTACCATTTCCAAAAATGACCTGGATCAGGCCATAGCCCGTAGAAATTCCGACCAGGCACAATTTGAAGCAACTAAAGCTGCATATAAAGAGGTGGCCGCGATTAGAGATTATCTGGAAATCCGCGCACCATTCAGCGGTATTATTACTGCCAGAAATGTGAATTTAGGTGCTTATGTGGGTCCGTCTGGCAAAGGGTCAGAGTTTCCATTACTTACCCTTCAGGAACAGAAAAATCTCCGTTTAGCCATTTCTATTCCTGAAGTATATACTGGGTATTTAAAGCAAGGTGATCAAATTAGCTTTACAGTAAAGTCAATGCCAGATCAGGTTTTTACCGCCAAAGTGAAACGCTTATCCGGTGCTTTAGATCTACGTCTTCGTTCCGAAAAAATAGAAATGGATGTTCCAAACACTTCAAAAAGACTATTGCCAGGCATGGTGGCTGAAGTTCACATTCCACTTCCCGCCAATGCAAGCACATTTGTGGTTCCTAAAAAAACAATACTGGAAACAGCTGAAGGTATCTTTGTGCTAAAAAACAACAACAATAAGATAGAAAAAATCGAAGTAAAAAAAGGCAGGGAAGCAGATGATAGAATAGAGATTTTCGGAGATCTTAAAGCAGACGATGAATTGGTAACAAATCCTTCAGAAGAAATGCAGACTGGTCAAGTCATACAACCATAATTTTACACGGAGGTTATAGCCAATGCTGAATAAAAATGAAGAACTTTATGTTGTGAATAAAATTGAAAGCCTTCAGGATTTTTATGAACGTCTAAAGATACGACATCCTGATGTTACCATCCCCAGTGTTGAAACGGTTACAAATGTCGGCCACTTTGGAGTATTCAAAAGATCTACGCACTGTTCGGCGCAACCATCTCCATATAATCGTAGGGATTATTATAAAATTTCCCTGATCCTTGGATCTGGAATACTCCATTATCCAAATCAGCGAATTATTGTAAAAGAACGAGGCCTGCTTTTTACCAACCCCAATATTCCCTATGCCTGGGAAGCAACCTCAGAAACGCAGGCTGGATTTTTTTGCCTGTTTACCGAGAATTTTATACATAACAGAAATGAAAGTCTCAGAGAGTCATTGTTATGGAAACTTCAAGGTTGTCCTATCATTTCTATTAATCAACATCAGGAAAAGATTTTCATGGAGCTATTTGCCAAGATGATGGCTGAGATGGAAAGTATGTATGTTCATAAATATGACATGCTCCGCAATTACATTCAATTAATTGTTCATGAGGCATTAAAGGTTCAACCACCGGACACTTATGTTAGGGAAAATAACGCAGCTGTAAGATTAACATCTATGTTTATAGAACTGCTTGAAAGGCAATTTCCGATAGGCTCCACTGATCATATACTTGAATTACGAACACCCCACGATTTCGCCGAACGACTCGCTGTGCATGTAAATCACCTCAATCATGCTGTAAAAGAGGTAACCGGCCGAACCACATCGGAACACATCTTGAAAAGAATAGCCACCGAAGCTGTGGCACTGCTAAGTCATACCGAATGGAATGTTGGCCAAATTGCATACTGCCTTGGTTTTGAGTACCCTGCCAATTTTAATATATTCTTTAAAAGACAGATGCAATGCACACCACGCTTTTTTAGACGGGAGCGAGTTCCTTCCTAATACCATGCCCATCGCCTGTAAAAGCAAAATCGTCGACGCAATCCCTGAGTTCGTCTATTATTCACTTGCAATGTCCGTTGTATTTGTACTTTAGAATACATTTTATTGCATGAAACCAGCTATTACATTTATAAAAGATATAAAACAGCATTAAAGGTCCCCCGTATACGCAGGTATATGGGTCTATTTTGATGTGATGCCTGGCCTGGATGGGCCGGGCAATCACAAACTTTCTGCTGATAGCAGACTGAGGTAAGTCTGCTTCCAGCGTGCCCGCAGTGCATAATCAGCACGCACTTAAAATGCGCCAAAACTTTACCTATCTTGATTTTGTTTATTACCACATGGCGTTAATCAAATTTACGAGCAAGGGCATTTATTGTGCACAAGGTGATTTTTATATTGACCCTTGGAAACCAGTTAACTACGCGGTGACCACTCATGGACATTCAGATCACGTAAAATCGGGCAATAAAGCCTATTTATGTCATGAGCTTACAAAATCAATTCTTAATCACCGGTTAGGCCCAGATCTAAACATACAGACCTTACCCTATCACAAAAAGATTACCATAAATGGTGTTAAGCTAAGTCTTGTCCCTGCAGGCCACGTTATAGGCTCTGCACAGATAAGACTCGAATATAA
>NZ_JBFTIZ010000226.1:0-6910 GCF_056395165.1 Pedobacter sp. 10L46_2 | reverse complement strand
TTGCTGTTAATACAGGCGTTCTTTAATAAAATCGATGAAAGAATAGGTTACCCAGGCAATAGGTTTTCCGGTCTCGTCGATAGCAGATTTTGTTTTATATGCATCAAACCATCCTCTATCAGCAAGATAGCCTTTGAAACCCAGGGACAATAATACCTTTAGTTTGTTAGGCTGGAATAGGGTTAACGGAGATATTTTATTTTTCATATGGGGATAATCGTAGTATATTAAATTGTATATGTGTAATATACATAAATTGTAACGACTTCAATTATCCTTTATTGCTATATCATATGTAGAGCGAGGTTCATGTGTGGATGTTTAAAATTACGCAGGCAGAAAGATTAAGGCACTTAACATAAGTATAGTGTATGAAATTATTCCTGCCAGCAAGAAATACTTGTTGGCGCGTAAAATTCCAATTATTAAGCTGATAATGCAAAGAGCTGTTGCCGATAAGGTGTGGCTGTAATCTCCTTTTGCCAGTAAATAAATGAGGTGGACAAGGGCTATATTTCCAGCTATTAACGCTGTGGGGATCAGTTTGTGCTGGATTAAAGAAAAAGCTTTCATGTTCATATGATGCTGGCTTTTGGTTTCATTTTTTTAAGGATATAATTTGTAATGGCATAAATGATGAATATGGCCAGTGTACCATTTACAATGATTGCAGCAATAAAGGAAGCCTGACGGTAACCGATAAACATGCTGATCATAGCAATGATAATAAGAATTAACAAAATCAGGATAGAATAAATGAAAGTAGTTTTTAAAGGACTAATGGCTCTTTTTTTCATCTTATCCGTGCGGTGTAAATACACTACAAAACCACTGATCGACAAAAAGGCACTTGTAAGGCCAAGAACGGCATATAATATTTTTAAACCTAAACCGCCAAAATCACCAAAATGAAGAGCCTCTTGTACCGAATAAAATTTATCTCTGAATGATGCTTTGCTGATGTCGCATTTGAATAAGGGTTTGTAAGTAGTCTTGGAAATAACAAGCGAGTTTATGTTTCTTTCGTATATCTGGCCGTCTATGCTGCCATGAATTTCGATAGTAGCTGTTCCGTCCTCAGAGGCACGCATATAACCTGGCTTAAGACCGGGAAATTCTTGTTTTGCTACTTTAAATACTTTATTCCAATGTACCGCAATGTTTGCATCCTCTTTCTTATCTATGATTACCTCAGCCTTAAAATCATTAGGGGCTTTAATGTCAAACCATTGCATCAGTTTAGGTTGCAAGCCTAACCAGGCACCGGAACACGCGATTACAAAATTGAAAGCCAGCGCGCTTATACCCAATATTTTATGCCAATCAGCCATTAAAATGCGCACATTCTTCTTGCGGATTTTTGGATAAGGCTGTTTTTTCATAAAGTTCCCATAGATCAGAAAACCGGTAATGGTTACTACTACAAAGGCCACTCCAGCTAAACCTACAAGCTGTCGACCCCAAAAACCTTCGTACAAACGTACGTGCATTTGCCTTAGGTAATTAGCCAGCGAGTTTTGTCGGTCGCGATTGCCCAGGATTTTATCATGCACCGGATCAACAAACAGAGAATAGGACTGATTTGACGCTTTGTCTTTGCCTTTTACAACAAAACTGAAGGTGGCTATGCCTTCCGGCCTGTCGGGCATATCGATCAGTAAACTAGCCATCTTGGGATACTGCTTTTTAGCTTCGGTAAACGCATTATCAATTTTGGGTAGTGCAGGCGCCGAAAGAGGGGTAGTATAAACCGAATAATAACGCCGTTGGATCCAGCCGTCGATCTCAGGGATGAAAACAGCGATTGCGCCAGTTAGGCAAAGAATACCAATCACAATGCCTGTGTACAAGCCCGCCCAATGATGAATTTTCCAGAGCAAATTATGCCCCTTTTTATCGTTATTATTCGGTTTCATTAGAATGTATAACCAATTCCAATCATGAAATTTCTTGGTGCACCCGGATACAATCTATTAAAATCATATCCACCAACCCAATGGGTTTTGTTGAATACGTTGTTCAGGTTACCCGAAATTTTGAACTTATCAATACTATAATATAGCGCTGCACTGAATAGTGTATATTCAGGAAGTTCCAATATCGTATTCAGAGTGTTTCTTTTGCCGGTGTAATTTACACCAGCACCTATACCAAGACCTTTTAGGTCAGGGTTCAGGAATGTGTATTTTGCCCATAAACCGCCTTGCGCTTTTGGAGCATTGGCATTCAACAGGCCTACATTTTCAGGTTTGTCGCTTTTTGTGGTTTCAGCCCTGCTGATTGCAAAGTTTGCTGTAACACTGAAATTTGGCATAATGGCACCATTGATGTCGATCTCAATACCCTTAGCGCGTTGCTGGCCTTCTTGTCTGAGTTCTTCGGTATTTCCAGGGTTGCCAGCGTTGATTAATACATTTTTCTGCTCTATTCGATAAAACGAAAGGTTGGCAGAAAGTCGTTTTTCAAAGAATTCAGTTTTTGCACCCACTTCATACATGTTACTGATTAGGGGATCAAATGGACCGCCGAATCGGACTGGATCTCCAATCTGAGCAACACTTTGTGGCTGATAACCTTCAGCATAAGTACCATAGAAGCTTACCTGATCTAAAGGCGTATAAACCAAACCAAGTCTAGGTATGAGTGCTTTTTGTTCTACCTTTTTCTCATCCGGTTTTTTATATCTGTTGATATCTGTATAGTATTCTTGTCTTAGGGCCAGTAAAGCCTGAAATTTGCCAAAGCTGATCTGATCCTGGATGTAAATCCCATGAACATAATATTTGGCAGGATCAGTTTGTGAAGAGGTATTGATGTAGCCGGAAATTTCAGAAATGGAATAATCAGGATTTACGAGGTCAAAATGAGGAACATTTGGCACCGGATTGCCGTCTTTCATCACAAAAAGTCCAGGTGTGTTTTTGTTATAATTACCCACTGTACCATCCAGTTTACGATATCCTGTTGCATTATAATTGGAATTACCTATAGGTGATTCATTTTGGATATAATCGTATCCTGTAACTACTTTATGTTTTAAAGGCCCTGTTTCGAAGTCTGTAACAAAATATGCGGTAATGTTATCGCTATAATTTTTTCCTTGTCTGCGGATGGTCTGCATTTCCATCTTTGTAGGAATTGAAACTCCGGCAGCATCTACTGCGTACCTGTTTGAAGTACGGTGCTCAAGTAAGTCCTCATCATACATAAACTTCATATAAGAGGCATTGAAAGTCACATTTTTGGTGATTTTTCTTTGTAGTGATGTGGTAACGTACAAATTTGTTTCATTCTCGAAATCATTTCTTTTTCCAAGAGCAAAAGAAATAGGGGTGGAGTTAAGGTCAGTTCCGGCAGTAGCGCCAAATATTGGCTGACCGCGGTCTAAGCGACTTTTGGTTTTAGAATATACAAAGTCAAAGTTCACTTGTGTTTTGTCATCAGGGATGAATGAAATGGACGGTGCAATAACAATATCCTCACCACCTTGTAGTACCCGGAATGACTCTGCATTTTGGTAAGCAAGGTTCAGGCGGTAAAGTAAAGTCTTGGTATCGTTCATAGGGCCCGTGAAATCTGCCATCAGCCTGTTGGTATTGTAACTTCCTGTAGAGAAATTGATTGATTTCCTGGCCTCGTCTAGCGGTTTCTTCGTCACGGTGTTCACTGTACCTCCCGGGTCTGTGTTTGCGAATAAGGCAGATGCCGGGCCTTTTATTACCTCTATACGCTCTACGTTTGGAAGCAAGGGTTGGCTCCAGCTGCTAGTAGGGGTTCTCAGACCGTTAATTAATGCATTGCTGGATCTGAATCCTCTCAGAGAGATGTCATTATTGTAGTAAGAAAAGTGAGTAGCACCGCTGATGTTTTTAATTACATCACTTGCTTTAAAAGCCTGCTGATCGTCTATAACCTCTTTGGTTACATAACTGATTGCCTGTGGTACATACCGCAGGGGAGTTTCCGTTTTTGTTCCGGAAAAGGATTTGGTATTCTTATATGCCTGTTCTTTCCTTCCGGTTATCTCTACACCTTGCAATTCGTTGTCTTTATTCTCCAATTGGATGGTTAATTGTGTTTTCCCATTTTGAACGTTAAACTTTGTGCTCTGTGTTTCATAACCAATATAAGAAGCAATAAAGCTATAAGAGCTGGGCGTAAGATCGGAAAACTCGAAAAGACCATCCTGATCAGTGATCTGAATCAAATTCTTTTCTACCAATTTGACGGTGGCTCCAGGAATGGGTTTGTTGGATTTGTCTGTTATTTTGCCATTTATGCTTAGCTGGGCTGATGCTACCTGAGCAACTAGAGACAAACAAATAAAAGAGAGCGCAGCGTAAAGTATCTTCATGTAAGGCTTATTTAGATTAATTAAAAATAATAGCCAAATATAAGAAGAGTTTTAATATTAGCAACATTGAATGTGTTACATTTTAAACAGTTTTAGAGTGGCTTAGTCCTTAAGGAATTATAGATTTATACTTGCCGTAATAGATTTTACCTATTGAATTATAGAATTAAATGATTGTGATTATTAGTCCTAATATCATAAATTTATAAATAGTCAGAACACGACTTGCAAACAGTTCAATACCATAAATTGATAAAAATGGAAAAAGAATCAAACGATATCAGTAAATGCCCATTTCATAATGGTAGCATGAAACACAATGTTGGCGGTGGCGGCACCAGAAACCGTGACTGGTGGCCCAACCAATTAAAGTTAAGCATCCTGCGTCAGCATTCCTCGTTGTCGAACCCACTGGGCGAAGATTTTAACTATACAGAGGCTTTTAAAAGCCTTGATCTGGAAGCCGTAAAAAAAGATCTTCATGCACTTATGACTGACTCCCAGGACTGGTGGCCGGCAGACTTTGGACATTATGGTGGTTTGTTTATCCGCATGGCATGGCATAGTGCCGGTACGTATCGTGTGGGTGATGGCCGAGGTGGAGCAGGCGCAGGGCAGCAACGTTTTGCCCCGCTTAATAGTTGGCCAGATAATGTGAGCCTTGATAAAGCCCGCAGGCTACTTTGGCCTATTAAACAAAAATACGGTAATAAGATTTCATGGGCCGATTTGATGATTCTTACCGGAAATATCGCACTCGAATCAATGGGCTTTAAAACTTTTGGTTTTGCCGGTGGGCGTCCAGACGTTTGGGAACCGGATGAGGATGTGTATTGGGGTTCTGAGACCACATGGCTTGGTGGTGACCTGCGTTATACGCACGGATCAGAAGGTGTTGAAGAGAACCACGGAGTAGTGGTGTCTGACGACAATGCAGACGGTAAAATCCACTCGCGCAATCTGGAGAAACCATTGGCTGCCGTACAGATGGGACTTATTTATGTAAATCCTGAAGGACCTGATGGTAATCCAGATCCTATTGCCGCAGCTAAAGACATCCGCGATACTTTTGGTCGTATGGCAATGAACGATGAAGAAACGGTTGCTTTAATTGCAGGAGGTCATAGTTTTGGTAAGACTCATGGAGCTGCACCAGCTACTAATGTAGGCAAAGAGCCTGAAGCCGTTGACCTGGATATGCAGGGTCTTGGCTGGAGCAACAGTTATGGCTCAGGTAAAGGTGCTGATGCTATTACAAGTGGGCTTGAAGTAATCTGGACAACAACACCAACCCAATGGAGCAATAATTTCTTTGAAAACCTGCTTGGTTTTGAATGGCAACTTACTAAAAGTCCGGCTGGTGCACACCAGTGGGTAGCTAAAGATGCAGGAGATATTATTCCGGATGCATTTGATAGTTCAAAAAAACATGCACCTAGTATGCTTACAACTGATCTTGCCTTGAGGTTTGATCCTGCCTACGAAAAAATATCGAGACGTTTTCTGGAAAACCCGGATGAATTTGCAGATGCTTTTGCCCGTGCTTGGTTCAAATTAACACACCGTGATATGGGACCACGTGCGCGGTACCTTGGGCCGGATGTGCCTACAGAAGAATTGATTTGGCAAGATCCGATTCCTGCAGTTGACCATAAGCTAATAGACGAGAATGATATTACCGCATTGAAGGCAAAAGTATTGGAATCGGGATTGAGTGTATCAGAACTGGTTTCTACAGCATGGGCATCAGCTTCCACTTTCCGTGGTTCAGACAAAAGGGGTGGGGCTAATGGTGCTCGTATTCGCCTGGCCCCTCAAAAATACTGGCAGGTGAATAATCCATCGCAGTTACAAAAGGTGCTCGATAAGTTAGAAAGTATTCAGAAAGATTTTAATAGTGTACAGTCTGACGGTAAAAAAGTTTCTTTAGCAGATTTGATCGTACTGGCAGGTGGTGCAGGTATTGAAAAAGCAGCGAAGGATGCAGGACATACCGTTACGGTGCCTTTTGCATCTGGCCGTGCAGATGCTTCGCAGGAACAAACCGATGTGGAATCTGTGGGTTATCTGGAGCCAATTGCTGATGGTTTCCGCAATTATCGTAAATCAAAAATTCCTGTATCTACTGAAGAGTTATTGATAGATAAAGCGCATTTGCTGACTCTTTCTGCGCCTGAGTTAACAGTCTTAGTAGGAGGGCTGCGTGCATTGAATACAAATTTTGATGGTTCAAAACATGGTATTTTCACTTCTCGTTCGGGACAGCTTACTAACGATTTCTTTGTAAATCTGCTGGATATGAGAACCTCATGGAAAGCCGTATCTCAAGATAGAGAACTATATGAAGGCAGTGATCGTACTACTGGTGAGATAAAGTGGACCGCAACTCGTGCAGATCTTGTGTTTGGCTCTAACTCAGAATTGAGAGCTATTGCGGAAGTATATGGAAGCGCCGATGCCCAAAGTAAGTTTGTGAAAGACTTTGTAGCGGCCTGGAGTAAAGTAATGAATTTAGATAGGTTTGATTTATTGTAATTAGATCACTCTTTCTAGATA